>CALFHG010000307.1 GCA_937875805.1 uncultured Nitrosopumilaceae archaeon | reverse complement strand
TTGAATATTATTTATGGAAAATGATGGTTTGACAATTGTTTATACTGGAAAAGGTAAAGGAAAAACAACTGCAGCTTTGGGAATTGTTTTACGAGCAACAGGATATAAAAAGAAAACTTGTATGATTCAGTTCATTAAAGGTTCATGGCATTATGGTGAAATGGATTCATCAAAAAGACTAGAACCTGAATTTGAAATGGTAGCAGTTGGTAAAGGATTTGTAGGTATAATTGATGATAAAAGCCCAAAAGAAGATCATGAAAAAGTAGCAAAAGAAGCAATTAGAATTAGTAATGAGAAAATTCAATCAGGAAATTATGATATTGTAATTTTAGATGAGATTAACTATGCAGTAAATCTCAATTTAATTTCAGTAAATGATGTCCTAAACATAATCAAATCAAAGCCAAAGAATATTGATTTGGTATTAACAGGAAATTATGCCAAAGATGAAGTCATTGAAATCGCTGATCTAGTTACAGAAATGAGAGAAATAAAACACCCATTTCAAAAAGGCATCAAAGCAAAGAAAGGAATTGATTTCTAACCAGCAAACATTAATTTACGTATGAGAAAGTTTTAGAAGAAATGTCTACTGAAATCCAAGAAATGCCTGAGCAAGGTGAGATTATCATTGCCACCATTACCAAAGTAATGGATCATGGGGCATATGTCACATTAGATGAATATGATGATATTCAAGGATTTTTACATATTTCAGAAATTGCTCCAGGTTGGATTAGATCAGTTAATAGATTTGTTAGAGATGGAGACAAAAAAGTTCTCCTTGTAAAGAAAGTTAATGCTCAACGTGGAGATATAGATCTCTCTTTAAAACAAGTTTCAAAAGATCAGAGAAAACAAAAGCTAAAAGAAGTAAAAAAGTTTGAAAAAGGTAAAACACTATTACAAAATGTTCAAGAAAAAGGTAAATTATCAGATGAAGAAATTGAGAAATTAGAAGATAGTATTTATTCAAAATTTGATTCAGTGTATGATGCTTTCATATCTATTGGAAGAAATGGAATAGAATCAGTCAAAGAACTAAAACTTGCAAAAAAAACTGCAACAATAATTGAAGATGTTTGCTCAAAAATTAAACTTCCTTCAGTTGAAATTAGAGGAATTATGGAAATTACAAATAATCAATCTAATGGTGTTGAAATAATTAAAAAAACATTACTAGATATTATCAAAAAAGATTCCACTATAGATATTACATATCTAGGTGCCCCAAAATATAGACTCTCAATTAATTCAGAAGATTTTAAATCAGCTGAAAAATTGCTAAAGCCAATTATTGAAGAAATTGAAACAAGCATAGAAAAGAAAAAAGGTTCATTCAAATTTACTAGAGAAGATTCAAAGAAAACAAGAGATAACTAAAATGAGATTTTTACTTAGAAAATGTTCTAAATGTTATCATTATACATTAAAAGAAAAATGCCCAAAATGTAGTGAAGAAACAATTTCAGCACATCCTGCTAAATTTTCACCAGATGATAAATACATGAGATATAGATTAGCAGAAAGATATTCCTAAGAGAGTGGTTTGTAGTCTTTGTTTACTTCATAGATAAAGACTCCAATCATTGGTCCAGCTTTTTCTTCAGTAAAACTAGAAGATGCGTAAACTAGTCTTAGTGGTCCATCACCATCAGAAGTAAATTTGATATCTTTACTATAGATACCAACGTATCCTGGAACATAAGTTAATGATTGTTGGTTTTGATTATTAGGATTAACATAACCTAATAGAGAGAAAGGGAACATTTTTCCAAGTAAAGTTTCATTCCAGAAATAGTCAGTTCCACTATTTCCATCAGAATGTAAATATTTTGAAATATCATGACCTGCGATTCTGATAAACCATTGTTTTTTAGACTCATCTCCTCCTCCTCTAAGAGTATAAAGTGAATCATCTGCATTCACATTCAATTTTTCAGCAGCTACGAATATCAATACATAATCTGCTTGCATTTCATTAAGAGTACTCCAGGCAGAATCAGGATTATCAAGTAGCATTCTTGCAATATTTTGAATTATCCAAGTAATAACTGTAGAATTATCTGCCAA
>CALFHG010000306.1 GCA_937875805.1 uncultured Nitrosopumilaceae archaeon | reverse complement strand
TTCTTCATTTGCTGCCATAAAGTACCCTTTCCCACCTGCAGCTCCTTGTCTTTTTACAATTACTAGTTTTTCAATTTGACTTGGTTCTGTAACTGGTTCTGGCATTGGCAGTTTTGCTTCTCTCATGAGTTTTTCTTTCATTTCTCTATCTGATTCCCATCTTAGAATCCATTTGTTACCAAAGACCGGAGTTTTGATTGATTCAATTTCTTCAGAACTCATTTGTGCAACTAATGTCCCGTGAGGTATTAGGACTGCATTATTTTCTTCAAGGATTGATTGGCATTTTTGGTCTAATACTTCTTTGAATGAATCTACGATAATTAATTCATCAATAAATGGAAATCTTTTGTATAATTTTTCACGTTTTTTTTCACACACTAGGATTGTTTTCAATCCTTCATCTTTTGCGCCTTTTAGAACTTGTAATGAACAATGTGAGCCTAGTGTTGCTATTGCAGTCATTATGATGCTTTAGTTAGTACTTTGTACTTTATGAACTATGTGTGGATGTAACGTACTGGAATACTTCATCTATTATCTCGACACTTAGTTCTGACTTGATCTCTTCTGGAATCACTTTTAATACAAAATCATACATTGTTGTATTTTTTGGCAATTCGTCTCTCTCTTGTAATAGTGAGAAAACTGAAATTCCATTAGAAATAATTGCTATGATTTTTTCTTTATCTGATAGTGTCATGACTATGATTAATTATTACAATTTAATATAAATCCGGCTAAGTGAATTTTAGAGCAATTTCGTTTTTAATTCTGTATTTTGATAAATCTGTACTAATCCTGCATTTTCATTTAGGATTTCTAATTCTATGGTAACGTCATGTTCTTCTCCTGTTTGCTGAGATGCATGGTATCCTACGTATACGCCAACAACGATAAAAATTGCAATTACTAGGAGTATCAGTATGTTCAACTTGATTTTTTGTGGAATTTTTACTTGCTATAAGCATTATGAAAATTAATGGAATGGTTTACTATTTTATATAAAAATTAATTACCTCTAGATATCTGGAATAAAGTAAATTATGATAGAAACAGAATTAGGAACTTTACGTAGATCTCACTATTCAAATGAACTAAACGCATCTATGGATGGGGTTCAGGTCACTGTAATGGGTTGGGTGTTGACAGTTCGTGGACATGGAAACATTAGTTTTGCAACTATTCGTGATAAAAATGGAGATTTATCAATTGTAGCAAAAAAAGGAGACTGTCCTGATGAAATTCGTGAAAAAATTTCTTCATTAAAAGCACATTCTTCAATTTCAATTACTGGTAATGTCAAGGCATCTGAAAAAGCACCTAATGGCTATGAAATAATTCCTACAGAGTTGAGAGTTTTCTCAGATGTTGAAAAGATTCCTCCTTTTGAGCCTACTGCAAAAACTGTGAAAAATATTGATACTAGACTAGAGGTAAGACCAATTGATCTTAGACGTGATGAATTACAGCATATTTTCAAAGCTAGAAGTTTTGTTTTAAAATCAATTCGTGAATATTTTATTAATCAAAATTTTGTTGAAATTAATACACCTAAAATGATTGCAACAGCTACAGAAGGTGGCGCTGCACTATTTCCAATATTTTATTATAACAAAGAAGCATTCTTAGCTCAGAGTCCGCAATTATACAAAGAACAACTAACAATGAGTTTTGAAAAAGTATTTGAGATTGCACCTATTTTTAGAGCCGAACCATCTAGAACCAATCGTCATTTAGCTGAAGCCATATCAATAGATTTGGAAGAAGCATTTGTTGATTATAATGATGTAATGAATAGAATTGAAGAAATTATCAAAGTGTCGATTCAAACTATAAATGATTATGTAAAAGATAATCCTAATTCAGAATTTCCAACAATTATGATTCCTGAAACTATTCCAAGATATTCTTATGATGAATTAGTTGATAGAATGCAAAAGGCTGGTGCAAAGACTGAATGGGGTGATGATTTGTATCCGTCAAATCTTAAAAAAATTGGTTTGGATGGATTTTATTTTATTACTGACTGGCCACTTGCACCAAAACCATTTTACGTAAAGGATAGTAAATCAAACCCCAAAGTTTCTGAATCTTTTGATTTGATGTATGGTGATTTAGAATTGTCATCAGGCAGTACAAGAATTGAAAAACGTAATGAACTTGCTGAGAGAATGAAAAACAAAGGAATGAAAACTGATGCGTTTGAATATCATCTCGAGGCATTTGATTATGGAGTTCCACCTCACGCCGGCTGTGGGATTGGTCTTGAGCGACTAATTATGGTCTTGACAGGCACTGAGAATATTCGAGATACAACATTTTATCCAAGAGATGTGGATAGATTAACCCCGTAGGTGTGATAAATGGTAACTGAAGAAGAGATAGAACATGTTTCAAAATTAATGCGAATAGATATTGATGATCATAAAGAATATGTTGAAAAAGTGCATGCGATGATTGATTTTTTTGATATTTTAGATTCTGCTGGAGTTGGTTCTGAAGAAATTTCAATGCCTGAAACTTCTATCTCTAATTTACGAAAAGATGAATACATTCCATTTGAGGATAAATTAATTGAAAAACTAAATCACTACAAGGGAACATACGTTCGCGCACCAAAGATGTCTTCATGAATTTAAAAATATCTGCCCTTGACTATATTCAAGAAGTAAAAATTGGAAATATCTCTGCTGAAGATTTTATTGGAAAAACTATTGAAAGAATTCAAAGTGTAGATGATAAACTTCATGCATTCTTATCTGTGAATGATAAAGCAATTGATCAAGCTAGAGAAATTGATAAAAAAGTAAAATCTGGTGAAAAAGTTGGAGATTGTTTTGGAATGCCAATTTCCATTAAAGATAACATCTGTATCAAAGATTCAAAAACTACATGTGCATCAAAAATGCTTGAGAATTTTATTGCACCCTATGATGCAACTGTAATTACAAAACTAAAGCAACAAGATGCAA
The DNA here is from genome assembly GCA_937875805.1 of uncultured Nitrosopumilaceae archaeon. GTDB lineage: Archaea > Thermoproteota > Nitrososphaeria > Nitrososphaerales > Nitrosopumilaceae > Nitrosopumilus. The sequence continues at coordinate 912 of CALFHG010000306.1, read as the reverse complement.
TATTTGTTGGTAAAGTTAACATGGATGAATTTGCTATGGGTCTTACAACTGAGTTTAGTGCATATGGTCCAAGCAAAAATCCTTGGAATCTTGAACATGTTCCTGGTGGTTCATCTGGTGGCAGTGCTGTTTCTGTTAGTGCCTTTGAATGTGTGGCATCCCTTGGTTCTGATACTGGTGGCTCTGTAAGAAATCCTGCAAGTTTTTGTTCTACAGTGGGATACAAACCAACATATGGTTTGATTAGCAGATACGGCTTGATTTCATATGCAAATACTATTGAACAAATTGGCCCTCTTACAAGAACTGTAAAAGACACTGCATTCATGTTAAATCTAATTTCTGGAATTGATTCTAATGATAATACCACAGTGGATAACAAAAATGAAGACTATCTTTCAGGCATAGAATCAGGCATTGAAGGTAAAAAAATTGGAATTATCAAAGAAATGATTGGAGAGGGAATTGATCCTATAGTATTATCTGCAACAAAAGATGCTATAGCAAAATTAGAAGGATTGGGGGCAATATGTGAAGAAATCTCACTTGATATGGTAAAATATTCTGTTGCAGCATATTATACAATTACGGCAACTGAAGCTGGTAGTAATCTTGCAAGATATGATAATCTTAGATATGGTTATGATTTTCCACTAGAAGGCTATGAGTTTAATTCATACATTTCAAAGGCTCGACGAAATTTTGGTCCTGAAGTTACACGAAGAATGATACTTGGAGGATTTGTTCCATCTGCAGGTCATGCAGGAAAATATTTCTTAAAAGCATTAAAAGTAAAAAGCAAACTTACAAAAGAAATCAATGATGCATTTAAGAAATTTGATTTTCTGATTTCTCCTACTGTTCCAATTTTACCATTCAAGTTAGGTGAAAAAATTGATGATCCTATTTCAT
>CALFHG010000305.1 GCA_937875805.1 uncultured Nitrosopumilaceae archaeon | reverse complement strand
AGATAATGCACGATTCTTTTCACAAAGTAACAAGATGGTTTATGATGAACCAGTCGAAGTTGAAACAATTGCAAAACATTTAGCTGATCAATGTCAACAATATACTCAATATGCAGGTGTAAGACCTTATGGTGTTGCACTTATTCTAGGTGGAGTTGTAAATGACAAACCAGAATTATATCTAACTGATCCAAGTGGAACATACATCTCTTATGATGCAATAGCAATCGGTTCAGGTTCTGAACAAGTAACAGACTTTTTGGAGAAAACATACAAAGATGATATCTCACTTGATGATGCTGCAACATTAGCTACTGCAGGAATTTATCTTTCAAGTGAAGATAAAGAAGGAACAAGTCACATCAGAATGGCATGTATTAGAAAAGAAACAGGATTGTATGAATTAGTTTCAGATGAGCAAATTACAAAGTATGCAAATGATGCTAAAACAAAATATCCACACGAACAGAAATAATTAATTAAAGTGCCTGCGAGATTAAATTACATTGAAATTATCTGTTGCAATTCCCGAATCTGCTTTATCAGATGAATCACTAAAAATCGATAAAACTAGAAAAATTTCTGTGCTAGCTAGAGCTTGTGCAATTTTTAAAATTGATACAATCTATGTCTATCAAGAAGGAGTCAACAAATCAGAAGGAGGACTAATGATAATGGTTCTAAAATATTTAGAAACACCGCAATTTTTGAGAAGAAGACTATTTCCAATAATGAATGACTTGAAATTTTCAGGAGTATTACATCCGTTAAAAATTCCAAGTCACAACACACCAGTTAATTCCAAAAAAATTGTAGTAGGAGACATTAGAGAAGGAATTGTAGTAAGCCAAAAAGGAAAAAAGTTTGTAGATGTGGGAATAAATCAATTACTACAATACTATGGAGACACTCCAAATGGAAAAAGAGTGACAGTCAGATTCAAAGAAGGATATCCAAAATTATCAATTAAAGATATTGATAAAAGTCAAATTCCAACGTATTGGGGATATACAGTAAAAGAAAGAGCAAACTTGTTTTCCATACTATCTGAATGGAAAGGGAACATCATAATAACATCAAAGAAAGGTAAGACAGTTTCCAATGAACAATTATCAAAATATACAAAATCAGATGAACCAACACTAGTTGTATTTGGATCTCCAGAAAGAGGAGTACATGAGATCATTGGAGGCAGAATGAACAAGGTTCAAAATGCAAAGTCATTGAACTTTTTCCCAAACCAAGCTACGGAAACAGTGCGTCTTGAGGAGGCATTGCTTGGAACATTGGCGATACTTAATGCTCAAAGTGTATCATAGTATGGCAGAACGAAAAAATTTTTTATTATTGGCTATCGGATTAGGTATTTTCGGGATATTAATAGGCGGAATTACAATTTGGAATTCTGCATCAGAATTGTTTTTACCATGACAAATTAGGCATAGTTGGTTAACCTAGATTTTTTTAGTGGTTAACGATATCTCACATGGTTTAATAGAGGGATTTCGATGATGCGTCTTAGTCATGGGAGCTAGAAAATTTCATCAACCACGTAGAGGAAGTCTTGCATATTCACGTAGAGTTCGTGCAAAAAGCATGGAGGCAAGAATTAGAGCTTGGCCAACACGATCAGCAACTGATGAACCAAAAATTTTAGCTCACTGCGGATTCAAAGCAGGATGTGTTCAAATAGTTAGCATCGATGATCGTGACAAAGTACCAAACGCAGGAAAACAACTAGTTAGTTTAGGTACAGTGTTAGTTACTCCACCAGTTTTAATTTTAGGAATTAGAGGATATTCAAAAGATCACGATGGAAAACATGCAGAGTTTGATGTGTATGCTGAAGATATTCCAAAAAATATTGCAAAAGAAATTTCAATTAAAAATATTGCAGGTTCAATGGAAAATGCAGAATCAAGATTAAAAAAGATTAAAGAAATTTTTGCAATTGTTGCAGTTTCTCCAAGAGCAGCAGGATTAGAAATGAAGAAACCATATATTTTTGAGGCAATGGTTAGTGGAGGAGATATTAAAAAACAATTTGCACACGTTAAAGAATCACTAGGAAAAGAAATTAAAATTGATCAAATTTTTGAAACAGGTTCAACTGTAGATGTTGCAGCAATTACAAAAGGTCATGGATGGCAAGGAGTCATGAGAAGATTTGGTGTAAAAACAAAACAACACAAATCAAGAAAAACAGTAAGAGAAGTCGGTTCATTAGGTCCAATCTCACCACAAAGTGTCATGTATACAGTTCCAAGAGCAGGACAAACAGGATTCCATCAAAGAGTAGAATATGATAAAAGAATTATGGTTATAGGAAATACTGAATCAGATAAAATTAAAATTAATCCAGATGGAGGATACAAACACTTTGGTCTAGTCAAAGGAGACTTTATTATTCTAAAAGGTTCAGTACCAGGAACTTACAAAAGATTAATCAAACTTAGAAGTCAGATTAGAAATGCACCTGACAAAGTTATCAAACCAAACATTTTGGAGGTAGTAGTATAATGAAGACAACAACTTACACAACTACTGGAACAAAAGATGCAGAAATAGAATTACCAATAATTTTCTCAACACCATTTAGAAGAGAGTTAATTCACAAGGCTTGCACCAATTTAACATCCCACAAATTCCAAAGACAGGGAAGAAAACCAAATGCAGGTATGGACGTAGTTGCAGATTCAAACAATCCACCAACAGGTCAAGGTGTCTCCCGTGTTTCAAGAATGACCGGAGGAGGAGGCGGACGACAAGGACAAGGAGCGGAAGTAGCATCCACTAGAGGTGGTAGACAAGCACATCCACCAATTGTTGAGAAGGTAATTTACAAGAAATTAAACAAAAAAGAAAACAAATTAGCATTATGTTCTGCAATTGCAGCAACAGCATCAAAAGATCTTGTCGAATCAAGAGGTCATAAAATCCAAGGCATAGAATCATTCCCAATAGTTGTATCAAATGATATTGAATCCATTGCTAAAGCAAGTGAGATTAGCAAAGTCTTAGACGCATTGAAATTAACACAAGATATAGAAAGATTAACTGCAAGAAAACCACGTTCTGGACAATCAAGACTTAGAGGTAGAAGCAAGAAAGTTGGAAAGAGTGTTTTGTTTGTAACTGTAGATTCAACAAATCTTCTACAAGCAACAGGAGCAATACCAGGTGTAGAAGTAAGAAATGTTAAAGACTTGAGCGTATTAGATTTAGCCCCAGGTTCTGATGCAATTAGATTAACCGTATATTCCAAATCTGCAATAGAGGAGATTGGAAAAATAAAATCAACACATCTCAAAGTAATGGTGAGCACACAATGAATGTAGATCAAGCAATGAGAATCATCATCAAGCCGTACATTACGGAAAAAACCTTTGCAATGGTTGAGAATGAAAGTAAAATTTGTTTCATAGTAGAAATATCTGCAAATAAATCTGAAATTTCAGAAGCTGTAACCACACTGTACAAACAAAAAGTCAAAAAAGTAAACACAGCAAGAACAATTTACGGCAAAAAAGCATTTGTTCAATTTGAAAATACTGAAAAAGCAAGGGATCTGGCAACAAAGATAGGAATGCTCTAATATGGACCATAAAACACGAAGAATACTAACAGAGGAGAAGAGAGATGGTTAAAGAATTTTTATACAGAGGCATTCCAAAAGAGGAACTTGATAGCTTGTCATTAGAAAAATTATTCTTATTATTTAATTCCAGACAAAGAAGATCACTTACCAGAGGCATCACAGATGGAAAAAGAAAATTAATTGAAGAAATTAAATCTGCAAAAGCAGGTAAATTAAAAAATCCTATCAAAACTCATCTTAGAGATTTGATAATTCTACCATACATGGTAGGAGTTACAGTAAACACATTCTCCGGAAAAGAATTCCGACCAGTTGTAATAACAACTGAAATGGTTGGACATTATTTGGGAGAATATGTTATAACGAACAAGAAGGTTTCACATGGTGCCCCCGGTGTCGGCGCATCAAGATCCAGCCTCTACGTGCCATTAAAGTGATTATTATGGGTAGATTCAATTATGCATTCCAAAATTACGACCCAACAAGACACGTGCGTTCTTCATTAAGAGAAAAAGACATTTCCCACAAACATGCACGTGAAGTTGCAGTATCAATCAAAGGATTATCAATTGAAAAAGCAAGAGATTATCTCATTGCAGTAATTGCCAAAAAAAGAGCAGTGCCATTTAGAAGATATAAAAATCAAGTAGCACATAGAGCAGACCCAGGAGTAATGTCTGGAAGATATCCACAAAAAACTGCAAAAGAGTTTATCAAAGTTTTAGATAATTTAGAATCAAATGCAGAATACAAAGGAATGGATTTAGATAGATTAAGAATTGTAAACGCAACTGTTCACAAAGGAGTGATTGTAAAAAGATTCACCCCAAGAGCAATGGGAAGAGCAACTCCAAAGAACAATGTATTAACTCACGTAGAATTGGTGGCAAAGGAGATTTAGAAATGTCAGCTGTAAAAAACGTAATCAAAGATAACTACAACATGATGTTACTCAAAGATTATCTTAGAGATGCAATCAAAGATGCAGGTTTCTCACATGCAGAAATTTCAAAAACACCTGTAGGAACTAGAGTTGCATTACATGTAACAAGACCAGGAATTGTAATTGGTAGAAAAGGTACAGGTATTAGAGCATTAACTGATAAACTTGCAACAGACTTTGGATTAAAAAACCCACAAATTTCAGTAGTTGAAATTGAAAAACCAGAACTTTCACCAAGTGTGATGTGTAATAGAATGCAATCCCATTTAGAGAGAGGAACTGCTTTTAGAAGAGCAACCATGTGGACACTAAAACAAATAATGGAAGGCGGTGCAATGGGAGTTCAAATTACAATTTCAGGTAAACTCAGAGGCGACCGTTCAGCATTTGAAAAACACACTCAAGGAATTTTACCAAGAGCAGGTCACCATGCAGAAATAATAGTTGATGAAGATATTGCACATGTAAAAACAGCAATGGGATTAATTGGTGTTAGAATTAGAATTGCAAAAAAAGAAAAACTCATTCCAGAATTTGAGATGAAAGTTGAAAAAGCAAAGAAAGGTAAACCAGACAAATCAGATAAACCAGTAATCAAAGTAGAAGAAATTGTAATTGGTGATAATAAAGTTGAAGTGATTAAAGTCGAAGGCAAAAAAGACAATGCAGAATCAGAATCAGCAGTAATTGAAATAGAATCAAAAAAGATGGAAACAATTGAAACATTAGAAGAAGAGGAGGCCAAATTGAAATGACCAGAATCAGTATGAAGACAATTAAACAACTAAACGAGAAAGATCTAAAAAGTAAAGTTCAAGAATCACGTAGTGAACTGGCTAAACTCAGAATTGATGGATCAAAAGGAACTTTGAGAAAAGAAAGTGGAAAACTAAAACCATTGCGACACGATATTGCAAGAATGCTTACCCAATTAACTGAGTTGAGGAAACAGAAATGATTACTGCAAATAACATAACATCACATGAATTCATAGGATTAGATACTGAGATCATCCAATCCACCAATCCACAAGTAATAGGATTAAATGGAAGAATTATCAATGAAACAAAATCAATGTTTACAATAAACACCGAAAATGGATCAAAATCTATTGCAAAATCAACTAACAGTTGGAAATTCTCAATTGAAGGAAAAGATGTAGTGGTAGAAGGTAGCAAAATAACAAAAAGACCATTTGATAGAATTGGAGGAAAAGCATGACTCGCGATATCGGATTAAAAGTAAAAGAACCTGTAAGAGAATGTGAAGATAGACATTGTCCATTCCACGGAGGTTTATCAATCAGAGGGAAATTATTTGATGGTAAAGTAACAGGAAGTAAAGCAAAAAAGACAATCATATTGCAAAAAGATGCACCAATTTACTTTAGTAAATTTAAGAGATATGCCAGAGGTACAAGTACGATTCACGCACATGTTCCAGGTTGTATTGATGTTGAAACAGGTGATCATGTCTTAACTGCAGAGTGCAGACCAATCTCCAAATCAGTATCATATGTTGTTGTGGAGGTTAAAGCATAATGGCAAAGCAAGCAGGTAAAGGTGTACAAGAATTCAGACCACGTGTTACCAAAGTACTTCCAATGGGGGCAAACATTGTTTGTGCAGATAATTCAGGTGCTAAAATTTTAGAAATAATTAACGTTCCAAGACATCACACAAGACACAGAATGTATGCATCAGCATCTGTTGGTGACTTTTGTAATGTAGTAGTTAAGAAAGGTCCTGCAGAGTTAAGAAAACAAGTGTATGGCGCAGTAATTATTAGACAAAAATATGCAATTCGTAGATTAAACGGTGTAAGAGTTTGTTTTGAAGATAACGCAGCAGTGCTAATTACTCCAGAAGGAGAAACTAAAGGAACAGACATCAAAGGACCAGTAGCAGCAGAAGCTACAGAGAAATGGCCAAGAGTAGCTAACTTGGCATCAATGGTGGTTTAATAAAATGAAACCAACTAAAATGCGTAATTTGATGATTTATCAAGCAACATATCAAATTAAAAGTAAACAACTCGGAAGTGCACTTTCAAAAGATCTTCATAAAAAATATGGTAAAAGAAGTGTAAGAGTAAGTGAAGGAGATAGTGTCAAAATAGTTAGAGGAGAATTCAAAGGAGTAGATGGTAAAGTATCTAAAATATCCATACCAAAAAGCAGTGTTGCAATTGAAGGAGTAAAGAAAGAAAAAACTAAAGGCGATAAATTTGACGTTTACATTCATACATCTAATCTTGTAGTTACTGCACTCAACACAGAAGACAAATGGAGAATTGCAAAACTAGAAGGAAAAGATCCTAGAAA
>CALFHG010000304.1 GCA_937875805.1 uncultured Nitrosopumilaceae archaeon | reverse complement strand
ACTAACATTGCAAAAAAAGTCAAAGAAAATAAAATTACTCCTCCAACAAACATCATAATTGGCAAAGTTGTTGATTTGTCAGATACTATAGGTTGGAAATAATGCTTGTTGGAAAAACTATAGCAATTACGCGCTCAAAATCTGATGCTACAGAGTTTATCGCTTTATGTCAAGAAAGTAAAGTAATTCCTGTTCCTTTACCTACAATCGAGATTATCAGTAAGGGTGAAAAAATTATTGATGAATTTTTAGAATCAATAGATAGAGAAAATCCTGATTACTCTGTTTTTCTAAGCTCAAAGGCTGTAAAGATATTATTTGATACTGCAAAAAATATTGGCAAGTTTGAAAAATTACAACTAGCAGTTGCAAATACAATAGTAATGTCTATTGGTCAAAAAACTAGTACAACTTTGGAAACATATGGAATCAAAGTAAATCATCAACCAAAAAACAGTTCTTCAGTTGGAGTCGGTGAGGAGTTTTCACAAATTAATGCAGTTGGCAAAAAAGTAATTATTCCTCGAAGTGGTGCTGCAAATTCATTTCTTAAAGAACTATTAAATAAAATTGGAATTGATGTTGTAGAGGTTTTTCTATATGATGTGTGTGCATTTAGAGACACCACACAATGGAATGAATTTCGAGAATTATTTTCTCAAAATAATATTGATGGTGTAATTTTTACTAGTGCATCATCTGTTCGTGGATTTTTTGAGATCATGCTCAAAGATTACCCTAAAAAAGAATTACAAAATAATCTTTCAAAACTATCTCTAGTCTCAATTGGTCCTTTTACAGCAGAGGAATTAAAAAAATTTGATGTGTCTTATGTTACATCTGAAATTCATACAGTTGCAGGTGCATTTGATGTCCTGAAAAATATCTATGGGAAATTAAATACCTAATCATGTCTTTTGAGGCAATCTTATTCATAGCAGTACTAGTAATTGCATCAAAGCTTGGGGGTGAATTACTTCACAGGATTGGTCAGCCAACAATTCTTGGTAATGTCATTGCAGGAATAATTGTTGGTCCTGCAGTTTTAGCTATTGTACACCCGATTGAAGCAATAGAACTCTTTGTCTCAATCGGAGTATTCTTTTTGTTTTTCCTAATTGGACTTGAAGAAATTGATGTTGCTGGATTATTCAAAGTCATGAAAGGAAAAATATTTGCAGGTGCTGCTGTGGCATTTTTAATACCTTTTTCGATTGCAGGTCTTTTTGGATTGGCTATAGATTTAGATTTTATTCAATCATTTGCTATTGGAAGTGTTATAGCTGCATCCAGTTTGGGAGTTACAGCCAAGATCCTAAGTGATCTTGGAAAATTAAAATCAACTCTGGGCCTTGAAATTTTTACAGTTACTGCAATTGTAGAATTTATTGCAATCATATTTGTCAGTGTTTTCATTCAAATAGATACAAGTTCTGAATCGCCAGAAATTTCTGAAATGCTGTGGCTATTTGCAAAAATGATTATTTTCTTTGGTGTTGCAGCACTTGCTTCAGTATATGGACTGCCACAATTTTTCAGACTAATTAAAAACTATCTTCGAGTCAAAGAAGCATATTTTGCTATAGTGATAGGAATGATTCTTCTTGTTGCATATCTTGCAGAAATTAGTGGGATTCACGGTGCAATAGGTGCACTTCTCTTGGGAATTGCAGTCTCTAGAATGACTCGAGATGAATATCTTGAAATCTCTAAAAACATTAGTACAATAGGGTATGGAATATTTATTCCAATTTTCTTTGCAGGGATTGGTCTGCATTTCAGTTTGGCATTTTTAGAATTAGAGTGGTGGATAATTGCAGTTTTTATTGTAATTATGACTGGTGTCCGGTTTTTGAGTTCATATCTTGCAGTACGTATTGCCAAAATGAGACCTGCTACCACTGTAGCATATGGTGTAATGGCAAAAGGTGCAGTTGATTTGGCATTAATGTTGTCTTTGCTGCAAGCAAACATTATGGATAACAAATTATTTTCGCTACTAGTTCTTGGTACTCTAATCACTATGATAATATCAAGTGTTGAACTTCAACGCAAATTAAAGAAAATAATTCATGTTAAAGTTGGAACAACAGAACTTGGATTAGTTCCAATTTTCTTTAGAAGAGTAGTTTCTGACACTCCTGCAATTGCAGTAATCACTACTGAATATTCAAAAATTGCACCTGATATTTCAATATCTGAATTTTCAAAGAACAACAATTTAAAAAAACCATTTCTTGTATTTGATAAAGATGATAATTTGTTAGGAATTGTATCAAAAAAAGAAATAGACAAATCTAATAAGAAAACCCATGGCACTACCACAATTGCTGATGTAATGTATAGAAAATTTCATACTGTATTACATGATGATTATTTGTTTACTGTAATTCAAAAAATGAATTCTCATCCGTTTGATATAATCCCTGTAGTAGATCCAAAAAATACTAGTAAAATTATTGGAATAGTTACAGCAGATGGAATAATGAATTTATTAACTGAGACTAAAAATTGATGGACTGCACGAGTTTGTATCTCTAAATTCTCCATCTTAGCTATAGCTATTTAGCTGTGCCTATTTTTCCTCATGTATTTATAATATAACGGGGTTATGATTGACATGACTGCTGAAAATTTGGATATGGATTATTCAAAATATGATTTTAAAGACTCTACAGAACTCTATGTTCACCTTAGCAAGAAAGGTCTCTCTAAGAATACTGTAATTGAAATTAGTAAAATGAAGGATGAGCCACAATGGATGCTTGATTTTAGATTACGTTCTTATGAAATTTTTATGCAAAAACCAATGC
>CALFHG010000303.1 GCA_937875805.1 uncultured Nitrosopumilaceae archaeon | reverse complement strand
GCAATAAGCCAAAAATCACTGAAAGTAATGCAGTAAAAGGAATTCCAACGTATTGAAGTATTTTATTTGAATTTTGCAATTTAGTCTAATGCAGTTCTATAGTATCTTCTGCAAATCCCAAATGAATCAAAGTCTCTTTGATTGTATCTCGATGATCACCTTGTAAGAAGATGTAACCTTCCTTTGCAGTTCCCCCACAAGCATATTTGTTTTTGAGGTCTTTTGCCACAGTTTCCAGATTATTTATTTTAGGATCCAATCCTTCAATCATTGTACCCTTTTTCTTAAATCGTCTAGTTTCTAATCGAATAATAATTTTAGTGCTATCTTTGGCAAGTTCACCACAAGCACACAAATCTTCTGGGAGACCACAAGTATTACAAATTACTGCCATTCGTTCGAAATAAATTCAATTATTCATACTATTAAGCCTTGTTTGAATATAGAAGATAAATGAAAAACAAACGGATTTTTTAGATGGAAAATTAAAGAAAAATAGTGACAGAAGAATTTACAAAAAAGGCTGCAGAAATGCTTCTAAAAGGAGCAACATTACTCAGTGAACCATGCCCTTATTGTGCAGGAGTCAGAGTAATGCAAGAAGGGCAGGCATTATGCGTCAGTTGTGGTCGCCAACCAGAGAAAAAAGAGATCCCAACACCGACCACATCAAATGATACATCAAATAATACGTCACCATTAGAAAAAATATTTGAAAAGAAATTAGAATCACTCTCAAAAGAATTAGAGCAAGAAAAAGATCATGAAAAGCAACAAAATATTCTAAAAACGATCAACACATTATTAGAAACAATGGAAAAAATGAAAGGTAAACAATAAAGTTTTTATGTTAAAATCCGCAATGACGAATTGTAATGGCAGATAAAAAATCAGCACCACTTCCAGCATCAAGTGGGGGCCTCATGAGATTCTTTGAAGATGAGACAAAAGGATTCAAAATTGACCCAAAAATTGTAGTATCAGTCCCAATCAGTTTAATCATTGTTTCATGGGTAATCGATGCATTTCTAGCTCCGTGAAGGAACAATGGAAAAAGATCCAGATGATGTTTCAAATATACACAATAGATTTTCCCTCACTTTAGTTAATCCAGGATCAAAATATTTTTCACTAGTCATTTCAATGGTAGTTGCATCAGTAACTGTTCTTGCAACATATTTCGGATATTTGAGTAGTTTAGGTTTTGAAGAAAATTGGTATAGATTGCCAATGGTTTTGATAGTATTATCTTTAACACAATTACTAGATACTAGATTTGCAAAGAAAAAAGAATACTCAAAATCTCTGCATTCATCTCTTTTTGGAAATATGTTATGGACAGTTACCCTGTTAATGGGAATTCTTTCAAGTGTAGTTTTATCAAAAGATATCGAACCATTTTTCATCACATTTGGTTTGTTACTTTTTGCAAGTTTTAGAATAGGAATTTACACTACAGCATTAGGGGCAAGTCTCAAAAAAGCTTGGGCAATATGCTTTATTCAACCTGTGGCAATGTTTCTTGTATTAATTCCACAAGAATTGTGGGTTTCAATTCTTAGCGAACCAATAGGATTAGGATACGGAATATCATTTATCATAATTGCCAGTGCATGGTCGTATGTTACAGATAGAGCAGGAAGACCTGCAATGAAAAGTACACATAAAACAATTCAAGCATATCTGGCATCCCAAGGAAATGATTTTGAAGATGCTGAAGTACTCATGGAGCAGAGTTCAGGTGAGACCAAAGTATCCACATCACAAATTAAATTTTCATCACATAATGGAGATAAAGAGTTTAGAATGGTATTGCCCGAGATACATCCTGGACCATACCATCCAGTAGGAGGAAGCAATATCCCGTACCTAATTTACAAAAAGTTATCATCATCAGCTATGG
>CALFHG010000302.1 GCA_937875805.1 uncultured Nitrosopumilaceae archaeon | reverse complement strand
GATCCACTAATTGTTACTCCTTGGGTTAGACTGGGAAATAACAAAAGTGTTCAAATTCATTTGTCCTTTGGTGCTACAGAAGCAAAACCGCCTGAGGATGTAGATGCAATTATGGATGTAACAGAAACTGGTACAACTTTGAAACAAAATAAACTCAAAATTGTGGATGAAGTTCTTACATCAACTGCACATTTGATTGTAAATAAAAAATCATTAAAAGATCCTAAAAAACGTGAAAAAATCTTTGATATTATAACTTTGATGAGAGGTGCAGTTCAAGGCAAGAAATTCTTACACATTTATCTAAATGTTGAAGAAAAAAATCTAAAAAAACTTTTAACACAGATGCCATCTCTCAAAAAACCCACAATCAGTCCACTAAGCGAAGAAGGATGGTTTGGTGTAAATACCGTGATTCAAAAAGAAGAATTCCACAAACTCATTCCTAAATTAAGGAAGATTGCTCAAGGTCTTGTAGTTCATGAACCTAGACAAATACTTGAACTTGAGGAGATAAAACGTGACGAAGAAAATTGATGAGAATAATCAAAGTAACTAATGTTGAATCGTTTGCAGCTAAAATACTTCCAAAACAGCCTCAAAATAACAAAACTATAGTTGAATCAATTCTTAAAGATGTTAAAAAAAATGGCGATGTTGCAATTCGAAAATATGAAAAAAAGTTTAGCAAAGCAAACATATCTTCATTACGTTTAACTCCAAATGAAATTAAAAATGCATATTCTAAAATATCAAAAAGTGAACTTGGTGCATTACGATTAGCAAAAGCTAGACTTGGAAAAACAGAATCTGTTATTAAATCACTTTTAAAAAATAAAACAATCATTCATGATGGAATAAAAATTTCAAAAAAATTCATTCCTATTCAGAGTGTAGGATGTTACATTCCTGGAGGATTAGCAAAATACCCAAGTTCTGTAATTATGTCTATAGTTCCAGCTAAAATTGCAGGAGTTAAAAGAATTGTAGTTGTATCTCCACCTAATTCTGATGGAAAAATTGATCCATTAACTGTAGTTTGTGCTGATATTTGTGGTGCAAGTGAAATTTACAAAACAGGCGGTGTGCAATCCATTGCAGCATTATCTTTTGGAACAAAATCAATTTCAAAAGTTGATAAAATTGTAGGTCCTGGTGGTGCATTTGTTACTGCTGCAAAATCTATGATAAGTGATCAGACAGGAATTGATATGCTTGCAGGTCCAACTGAATTGGGAATAATTGCAGATAATTCAGCAAA
>CALFHG010000301.1 GCA_937875805.1 uncultured Nitrosopumilaceae archaeon | reverse complement strand
TTTGATTTTGATATTCAAAAGTATACATTTCTTGAATTAGATTATGAGATGGAACAGGATCCTTCGCTTCAGTTTTTAAAATCGATTCTAAAGGAATATGAAAAATTTTTTCCACTTCAGCGTTGGCTGAAAGGGTAGGAATTTGATCTACTACAGAAATGAACGGTAAAATCAAAAAACCAGAATTCAATGTTATAACGGGTTCTAGCTGTCCAATTACTTGTTCTTTAGAAATGGTTAGTCCTATTTCCTCACTTGTTTCACGTAAAGCAGTTTCTAAAAGATCTGAATCATTAGAATCTAATTTTCCACCAGGGAATGAAATCTCACCTGCATGAAATTTCATGTTTTTTGGTTTTTCAGTCATTACAACAATTGGTTCTTTACCATAAATTACTACAAGTATTGATGCTAGACGATACTTTCCAGCAGTTTCAATTTTAGGATTAATAGAAGTTGAAAGTGTGGATTTTAAATCATCTAAGAGCATTGTAATTATTCCCTACCATTCCAAATAGGTATTGGTATTCAAAGGTTTTAACCAAGGATAGAAGAATTGAAAATATGACAATCAGGTATGAAGCTAACCCACCCAAGATTCTGCCAGACGTAGATACAAATGAATCAATTAAAAAATTTGTAGATAAAATAAAAATTATTTCAAAAAAATGTGATGCAATTCACTTGACTGAAAATGTATTAGGGTTTCAGAGAGTTTCACCAATTGAGGTTGGTAAAATTATCAAGCAGGAAATTCCAAATTTACCAATTACAGTTAGCCTTAGAGTTAGAGACAAGAGTGAAAATGAAATTTCAGAATTTGTAGATAACTGTATTTCAATTGGATTTGCAGGGATTTTGATATTAATGGGTGATCCTTCTCAAACAGGAAAAAAAGATTTAGGTCAGATTCCAAGTTTGACAGTTAAGAGATTAAGAGAACAAGGAGTAGATTCAAAAATTGAATTGTATCTTTCAATATCAAACAAGCCTAATTTTTCCAAAATTGGAAAGAAACTAGATGCAAAACCAAAAGGATTCATGACTCAAGTCATTCAAAATATAAAACAAGTTCAGAATTTATCAGATAACCTTAAGGGATTTTCAATAATTCCAATTCTGTTGTATCCATCACTTAAAAATGAAAAATCTGCAAAGTTTTTGAATTTAGATTTAGCATCATACTCTCAAGAATTTGAAGAATTGTTAAAGAAAACACATGAGATTACAGGAGATGTTCTACTTACATCACCTAGTGATTTTAGTGGACTAGATGGGTTTTTAGAAAAATCATCTTTATCTAAATAATTATTCATTTTAAAAATAATCTAAATTAAAAGATGTAAACATATCTAACTGAACCATCATTTCCAGTATCACCTTTCATACCTTTATCTAAAAAAAGATCTTCAATATCTCGTCCATCTTTTTCACTGACTGTAGACCAATCCTTCCAATGTTTAACATCTTTGCCTTCATTGGCATGTTGATCTTTTCGAATTTTAGGCGTGTCAGTAATCCCAACAGTCCATAAAACATAATCTGCTTTTTCTGAATTTTTCACCCTACTTTCAATTTCAGAAACTATTTCAGATTTGTTCATAAGAATACTAGAAGTAGCTTTAACTTATGAAGGTATTTTTTATAAAAAATCACTAATTTAAAATCAAATTTTAGAATTTATCCAATCTAACTTGGATAATCTCAAAGTACAAAATATTTTGCTTCTGGATGATGAATTACTATTGCTGCAGTTGATTGTTCAGGAATAATTTGGCCAGATTCAGTTAAGGTCATTCCAGATTCTTCAGGTTTTAATAATTTCCACACCAAATGATGTTGTGCTACATCAGGACAACTAGGAAATCCCCAACTATACCGTAGTCCACCTTTCTCTAAATTCAATTCAGATTTTATTCTTTGATTTACCCATTGAGCTAATGCTTCTGCAATTTCAACTGCCAATCCATGAAGATAATATGCGTCAGTGTATTTGTCTTCCTTATTCCATTGCTCAATAATATCTGCAACCTTATTTCCCACAGTTACAGATTGAAATGCAACAATATCATCTTCACCAAAATAATCAGTTAAACACAAATGATCAGGTTTTGTTGAACGTGGGAATTCCAATTCAACATCATCACCTGCAGGATTCTCAACTAATAATTTTCTATCCTTGTTGTGACATTTGAAATACCCATAAACAACTTCAGGCTCAATGAGTTTATCTCTAATTATCCTAATTTTCCATTCAGTTAACAATTGTTCATGTTCTTCTTCAGATTCAGAGCCTGCTTTTCCTCTCAAACCCCAAGATAATTTGAATAATGATTTCTTATCAATCATACTCCAAACTTCAGACATGTTAATTTGATCTAATTTTAATCGAATTGGTTCTCCAATTATTTTAGGAGTAGGAGATTGAACTGGTTTAATCTCACTTTTTGGAAGTGTGTCAGGATCCATAGTTACAGTAGATTTTTCTTTCCAGTTCTCTAACTTTTCTTTCCAATCAGCTAAGAGTTTTGGCTTTTCATTAGAAACTAAAACATCCATTGTTTTAAGACCCTCAAACATAGTATTGCAATAAAATACTCCAGGTTCATAAATTCCACCTTCTTTTGCTATTCTGTTTATGTAATTGGTGTTGATTGCAGCACCACCACAAAGAATTGGAATATTCATATTGTTTTTTCGAACATGTTCTACAAAGAATTTCATTTGTTTTGATGTAGACACCAGTAATGCAGATAATCCAATTGCATCAGGTTTTGTTTCATCGATTTTTTCAAGGAATTTTTGTAACGGAACTTGTTTTCCTAAATCATGTACAGTGTATCCATTATTTTGAAAAATTGTCTTTACAAGGTTTTTGCCAATATCATGAACATCACCATAAACAGTACCTAAAACAAGTACACCCTTACTAGTTCCATCTTCTTTGACTAAATATTTCTCCAGTTCGCCAACTGAGGCCTTCATACATTCTGCAGATTTTAGAACAAACGGAAGAATTAGTTCTCCAGATCCAAATTTATCACCAACCTCTTTCATTGCAGGAAGTAAATCTTCATTGAGCGTTCTAATGGCACTATCATGTGTAACTTCTTTTGCTAAATCAATAGATAGGATTCCATCAGTATCTTTGACAACATCATTTTGCTCTAATTTCTCAGCAATTGCAGATACAACATCATTTTGAATTCCATCTTTGAGCCTATTTACAATTCTAAAATGTGCACGTTTTCCTGCAGGCCAGGAAGGATCAACATCAACTTTCTTTGAAGCAGTCCCACTTTTAGTTCCAACATTCTCAAAATAAGTGATCAAATCAGATAATGCATTCGGATGTGTGTTGAAGATTAGATCTTCTGCAAGTTTTTTTTCTTTCTCATCAATTTCACCATAAGGAACAATCTCTTTTGCATTAACTATTGCAGTGTCAAGGCCTGTTTTGACAGCATGATACAAAAATATTGAATTTAGAATTTTTCTAGCATATGGTGCAAGACCAAAGCTGATGTTACTAAGACCCAAAGTAGTATAACAGTCAGGAAATTTTTCTTTAACTAATCTAATTCCTTCAAGAGTGTTTTTTCCTGCATCAAGAAATTCATCTTCTCCAGTTGCCAAAGTAAATGTAAGTACATCAAAAATGAACTGTTCAATTTTTAATCCATATTTTTTTCCTGTCTCATAAAGTAATTCTGCAGTGTCAACTTTTTGTTGAGGTGTTTTGGCCATTCCTTCAGGTCCAATACACAAAGCTATTGATGGTAAACCATACTTTGCCATAATAGGAGCAAGTTTTTCAAACCGACTTCCATCACCTTCAAGATTTATTGAATTAATTATTGGTCTTCCAGGTATCTGGGTAACAGCTGCCTCAATAATTTCAGGATCTGTAGAATCAATTACAAGAGGAGCATCAATTTCCAAGCTTAATCGTTTTACTAAATTTAACATGAATTCTAATTCGTCTGCACGTTCAGTAGTTGCAACACAAACATCTAGACAGTGTGCACCATCCTCAACTTGTATTCTGCCCAAAGCAACTAAACCGTCATAATCATCTTCAAGGACCATTTTCTTTGCTTTACGAGAACCCTGAGTATTGATTCTCTCACCAATAATCAAAGGGGCAGGAACTTGTTTTAGATCAACTGCTTTTAGTGCTGAACTTACTCTTGGAACTTTCAAGGCTATAGAACCACATCTGTTTTTGTAAATACTTCATCCTCGACAGGATTGGCTTTTTCATCAATTACTTTCCTCAAGGCCTTGATGTGTTCAGGATTGGTTCCACAACAACCACCAATAATTCGAACTTTTTTGTAATCATTAAGAAAATCACCCAAGGCTTTACCCATTTTTTCAGGAGTCATTTTGTAAACTGCTTGTCCTCCATCGTTTTCAGGCATACCAGCATTTGGAACTACCAATAGGCTATGTTCATCTTGTTCATCCAACCACTGAACACTAGGATTCATCTCAATAGGTCCTGTAGAACAATTTAATCCAAAAACATCAATTCCCATATCAGAAACAGTTGTGTATGCAGCTTGAATATTTGTGCCAAGTAACATTTTGCCATATTGATCCAATGTAGTATTTGCAATAATTGGAACTTTTTTGCCAGTCTTTTTTATCGCATTGTGACATGCCTCAATGACAAGTTTTACCTCTAGAATATCTTGGCTTGTTTCAATTAATAATGCGTCAACACCACCAAGAATCAATCCTTCAACTTGTAACTCAAATGCTTCACGTATTTCATCTAGCGGTATTTGACCAAGATCAGGATCATTAGAACTTGGAAGATAGCCAGTAGGACCCATAGACCCAATTACATATCGTGGTTTATCAGAATATTCTTTACAAACTTCAGATGCAAGTGTGGCAATATTTTTATTAAATTCAACAGTTTGATCTCCAAAACCATATTCAGCAAGTTTGATTTTATTTGAACCAAAAGAATTTGTTTCAATACAATCAGAACCAGCATCCAAATAATTTCTGTGAATTTGTTTAATCCATTCAGGATGTGTAATTACTAAACCATCGTTAAAACCATCTTGATTATTTGGAAAGTCTTCTGGCTGTGGGTTATGTCTTTGAATTTCAGTTCCCATTGCACCATCAAATAATAGTATCCGATTTTTCATTGCATCAAGAAATGGTTCTTTTTCTGTCAATCTAATTTTAAAATATTTTGACATAGTTTAACTCTTTTCAGAAAAAACCCCAAAGAGTTGTAGAATTGATACGTATGTTGAAATTAGGTGGAAGGTGATTTTTTGTACATTTATGCAAAAGATACCAGTTAACAATCTAGTTCGTAGTGCTACTTTTTTTCAACATGCGGGAATCTCCATAATCTTTGTTTTCATGCCCATCATTGCAGGAAGTGTTACAGAATCTGTTTTTGAAATTGGATTACTAGTAGCATCATTTAGCTTTGCACAAATTATATCTGAAATCTATTTTGGAAGACACTCAGACAAGAAAGGAACTAGGCTCAAATTCATCAGAATTGGCTTCATAGGCTGTGCTGTAGCCTTTGGATTACACTATTTTGCAGATGACCTCACAATATTTTTCTTGGTAAGAATTTTGGCAGGAGTTGCAAGTGGAATTATGATTCCTGCAATGATTGCATATACCTATGAGGCAAATATTGACAAAAAAAGAGCAGCGACAGTAATTTCATTTCATGCATTAGGATGGCTTGCAGGCATTGCTGCTGCAGGAATTGCAAATGATCTTAAATTAATTTTCTTGATTAGTGCAGCATCATTTGTTATCGGATTATTATTTACAATAAAACTACCAAACCCTGAACAAATAAAAGAACTAACTCCAGGAACCACCAAAAAAGTAATTTTAAAAAATAAATTTCTATTTTTATCATTATTACTAAGACATATTGGAGCAGCAGCAGTCTGGACTATTCTTCCAATAATGATTATAGAAAAATTAGGAGGAGAACTATATCATATTTCAATTATATATGTGGCAAATACACTGACTGCATTTATTTTGATGAATGTGATGGCAAGTAAAATTCATCTGTCTAATGTAATTAAATTTAAAATTGGAATTGGATTTACAGCATTTGTTTTTGTAGGATTATCAGTAGTTACAGAGTGGTGGATGACAATGCCATTTATGGCACTAGTTGGAGCCACTTGGGCATTTTTGTTCATAGGTGGAAACTTTCACCTCATGGAAAATAATCCACGTTCAACATCAACTGGAATATTTAGCTCAACATTATCCATTGCAACAGTGATTGGTCCTGTAACAGCAGGGGCAATAGCATTTACATTTGATTATATTGCAGTCATGTATTTTGCAATTGCAATTATCATATGCGCATTTGTTGTATCATTAAAGATAAAAGATGAAAAGCAAAATCAAACTGTAGAAATTTAAACTAATTATTAAATTCACAGTAAAATAAAATTATCTCAATCCCCAACGAGACATTACTTTATTTTCAAGTCT
>CALFHG010000300.1 GCA_937875805.1 uncultured Nitrosopumilaceae archaeon | reverse complement strand
AAAAAATATCTACCATATTTTCCAGTTTGTGCAAATTGTAATCGACTCTATACGGCAGAAGCTACTGAATACATTGCAGGTGAGAAGAAAGTAAAGTACACTTGCCATGATACAGAAATTGGCTCAAAAATGGTCAAAGGGTGTGGCCACATAGGGGAGGCAGATATTGGTAAAGACCTTGGAAAACTAGCCTGGAAAGTAGAGTTTGCAGCAAGATGGAAAGCATTTGATATTAGATTTGAAGCATATGGTAAAGACATCATGGACTCAGTCAAAGTAAATGATTGGGTAGCAGATGAAATTTTAGAATTTCCACACCCACACCATGTAAAGTATGAAATGTTTCTAGACAAAGGTGGAAAAAAGATTTCAAAATCATTAGGAAATGTAATTACAGCTCAGAAATGGTTAGAGTTTGGCAGTACAAAATCAATTCTATTATTATTATACAAAAGAATTACAGGTGCAAGAGAATTAGGATTTGATGACATCCCAGGACTGATGAGTGAATATAATGAATTAGAAGATATCTACTTTGGACGAATCAAAGTGGATAACCAAGCAAAATTGGTAAAATCCAAAGGATTATACGAATATGTAAATCTCCTAAACCCTCCAAAACAATCAAGCACACATGTTAACTATAGACTAGTAGTTGAATTAGCAAAAATATTCAAAGAAGATAGAAGCGAAAGAGTAATGAAAAAATTACTAGATTACGGAGTGATTAAAAATCCAGAACCTGAAATAGAAAAACTCATAGAACTTGCAGGGAATTATTCAAATGAATTTGATGAACAAGAAAAAATACAAATTGATTTAGACGATGTTGCAAAAAAGGCATTAAAATTACTTGTAGAAGCATTAGATGGGGATGAAGAACTAGAGGACATTCAAAACACAATATATCAAATTGCAAAATCAAATGATGTTCAACCAAAAGATTTCTTTAAAATATTATATCAAATCATACTTGGAACTTCCAGAGGACCAAAAATAGGACCATTCATTTCAGATATTGGACGAAAGCAAGTAGCAAAGACACTTTCAGAGTATGTTTAACCATGGTTCACGGAGAACATAACAGATCAAAGAACAGTGGAGGATTTGCACTAATTATCTTAGGTTCATTATTGTTGTTTCTTGCCCCACAAGAGAGCACCATGGAGGCAGGGTTAGGCACGATTGCATTGATTGCAGGCATTACAATTGGCAGTATTGGATTCTATCTGAAATTTTTCAGATGGCGGATAAAACAAGCATAAGAAAGATTCATCTTTTGGAGAAAGTGGAATAGAAATATGGGATTTTTTGGTAAAAAGAAAGTAGAAGACATACCAAAAGATGAAGAATTAACTCTCAAAACTGAACTTGAATTAGAAATTGAAAAATTACAAAAAGAAATTAATGAAAAACAAGTAGAATTAGATGAAATTACTCAAAGAATTGGTACGGTAAAAGAAGAATATGATTCAACGGTAGGCAGTTTAATGCTAGTAAAAAAAGAGCTTAATCAAAAAAAGATGGAGTTAGACATCATTCAACGGGAATATAGAGAAACAAGAGAGAAGGCAAAAAAATCAGAATTAATCAAAGATACA
>CALFHG010000299.1 GCA_937875805.1 uncultured Nitrosopumilaceae archaeon | reverse complement strand
CTGATTTGCCAAATTTACCTGATAATCTCGTTTCTCAATAGAGTTTTTTTTCACATATTTTTTATCTACAAAATCAGTCATCAGATAAAGAAAGATCGTAATTTATCGATTTTATGCTTTCGTATAGCAACTTACTACGTCATAGTCGCTTTTCTTTCGATGATAGTTCAAAAATTAGAATATTGATCGCGTTTGCAATTCTAACTAGCGTGATCCATATATTGAACAGACAGACAGGAATCCTGTGAGTGATTCTTTTGATAGACCAGATTGGGATGAATATTTCATGCTTCAAGCAGAACTTGCTAAACTGCGTTCAAACTGTATGACAAGACAAGTGGGCGCAGTAATTGTTAGAAATCACAGACAATTAGCTACAGGATATAACGGGACTCCACCAGGAATCAAAAATTGTTTTGAAGGAGGATGTAAAAGATGCCAACTTAGAATGGAGGGTAAAATTGAATCAGGTGCATCACTTGACAGATGCCTGTGTAATCATGCAGAAGCTAACGCCATCATGCATTGTGCAATTTTAGGAATTGAAGCTGGAATAGCAGGAGCCATCCTATACACAACATTTGTTCCATGCCTAGAATGTACAAAAATGGCAATAACTATCGGAATTAAGAAATTTGTTTGTCTTGATGCATATCCAGAAACAGATTATGATTTGTTGGAAGAGGCAGGAGTAGAAATTGTACATTTAGATAAAAATAAAATTGTAAAATGGGCAAAGGCCCTAGTAAGTAAATACGAGAATTCTGTGTGAGAAAATGCAAGTAAACATTGGAGAAAGTAAAAAAATTGAATCAATGTTGCCATCAATGCTGGTGTCAGCTACATATGACAACATATCAAAATCAGTAGTTTTAAAATTCTATGAACCAAAATCTAAAGAATTAATTTTATGGTATGATGAAACAAATCATAAACCATATTGTTATTCAAGACTATCACCAGATGAATTAGATTTTCTTCAAGAAAGAACAGACGTACTTGAAATCAAACAGATTAAAAAATATGATTTGTTAAAAGATGAAGAAATTAAAATGTCACAAATAATTGTAGACAACCCAATGTCCATAGGGGGGAATTTTGGAGAAAGTATTAAAAATCAAATTGAAACGTGGGAATCAGATCTCAAATATTATGAAAATTATCTCTATGATAGAGGATTAATTGTTGGAAGGTATTACGAAGTAAAAAATGGAAAAATAGAACCATATGATTTAGAAATTTCTGATGAAGTAAAACTTGCACTGAAAAGTTTGTTGTGGGATAAAGTAGATAGTGAAAGTATGGTGGATGCAGAAGAATTTAAAATATTTATTTCAGAATGGGCAGATTTGCTAAATCAACCTATTCCAAGAATAAAAAGACTCAGTGTAGATATTGAAGTCGAAGCAGTAATAGGAAGAATTCCAGATCCAAAACTTGCAGAGAAGAAAATTACTGCCATTGGACTAAAAGGATCTGACGGGTTTGATCAAATTTTTGTGCTTAAAACAGAAGGAACTGAGGAAGGAATAAACGAATTAGAACCAAACATCAAGATAAAATTCTATGATTTAGTCGATGAGAAAAAAATGATAGAAGACGCATTTGAAATAATCAAGACATTCCCATTTGTTCTAACATACAATGGAGATGAATTTGATTTACCATATCTTTACAACAGAGCGGAAAGATTAGGAGTAAAAAATTCAGAAAACCCATTTTACATGATGAGAGATTCTGCAACTCTCAAAGTAGGGGTTCATCTAGACTTGTACAAAGTTCTTTCAAATAGATCATTTCAGATTTATGCTTTTAGTCAAAAGTATACAGATTTTTCTCTGAATAGTGTTTCAAAAGCACTGCTAGGAAAAGAAAAGATAGACTATGGATTAAAGTTTGATGAATTATCACTATACCAAACTGCAAATTATTGTTACAATGATGCTCTATTAACATACGAACTCACCAGTTTCAACAAAGATTTGTTAATGGATTTACTTGTAATCATTGCAAGAATTGGAAGGTTGCCAATTGACGATGTTGCAAGATTGGGGGTATCTCAGTGGATTAGGAGTTTATTGTATTTTGAGCATAGACGAAGAAATTGTCTAATTCCAAAACGTGAAGAATTGCAAAATAGATCAGAAGGAGTAATGTCTAATGCTGTAATTAAAGATAAAAAATATCGAGGAGGGTTAGTTGTCGAACCAAAAGAAGGAATTCATTTTGATGTAGTTGTTATGGATTTTGCAAGTCTGTATCCGAGCATAATCAAAGTTAGAAATTTATCATACGAGACAGTAAGGTGTACTCACGAAGAATGTAAAAAAAACACAATTCCAGGAACCAATCATTGGGCATGTACAAAGAAAAACGGCTTAACATCATTAATTATTGGATCATTGCGAGATTTGAGAGTAAACTACTACAAGAGTTTATCAAAAAAAGAAACTCTGACTGATGATCAAAGACAACAATACACAGTAGTTAGTCAAGCACTCAAAGTAATTCTAAATGCCAGTTATGGGGTAATGGGCGCTGAAATATTTCCACTGTATTTCCTACCAGTGGCAGAAGCAACAACTGCAATAGGAAGACATACAATTTTAGAAACAATCAAAAAATGCGAGGCAGCAGGGATTGAAGTTTTGTATGGAGATACAGATTCCTTATTTCTAAAAAAACCAACCCCAGAGCAAATTAAAATTGTAATAGAGCAAGCAAAAAAAGATCATGGAGTAGATTTAGAAATTGACAAGACATACAGATATTGTGTACTTAGTAATAGAAAGAAAAACTATCTAGGTGTAACAAAATCAGGCAAAGTAGATGTTAAAGGATTAACAGGTAAAAAATCACATACACCTGCATTTATCAAAAATTTATTTTATGAACTAGTAGACATATTATCCAAAGTTCAAACAATGGATGACTTTGTTAAAGCAAAGATAGACATTACAGAAAAAATTTCAATATGTGGAAAAAAAGTAGAAGCCAAAGAAATCCCGTTAGAAGATTTAACATTCAATGTAATGCTTAGCAGAGCCCCTTCAGAATACGTAAAAACAATTCCTCAACACATTAGGGCAGCAAAACAACTAGAATCAATTAGAGAAATAAAAAAAGGTGATAAAATTTCATTTATTAAAATTTTAAACAAACCAGGAGTAAAACCAGTAGAGTTGGCAAAAAAAGAAGAAATCGATTCTAAAAAATATATGGAATTTATGGAGTCAACATTGGAACAAATCACATCATCAATGGATTTAGATTTTGATACAATGTTAGGAAAACCAAAACAAACGGGACTAGATGAATTCTTTTGGAGTTGATGTGAATCATGGAAGTTGATGGAACACTTTTAGCAATATTGGGCATTACAGCAGGAGTGTTAATTCTCGCTGGATGGATAGAACAAATTTACAAAGGATATAAAACAAAGAGACTAAATGATATTTCAAAATTTTTGATGATCTTCATAGCTGCAGGATCAATTCTATGGTTGATTTATGGAATCATAGTATCAGATGTATTTATCATAGGCACAAATTTGGCTGGATTAACTTTAATGATAATTGTATCTGTAATGAAAAAACGATATGACAAACTATCAAAAATAAAACAATCTTAATCAAGAATTAAATATGTTATAGAAAATTTGAAAGAAAGATGTTTGTAATTAATTGTAAAAACTATGAAGAAATTGCAGGAGACAACATTGTCAAATTTATAAAAATAGCAGAAAAGATTTCTAAAAAATATAAAATAAAAATTGCA
>CALFHG010000298.1 GCA_937875805.1 uncultured Nitrosopumilaceae archaeon | reverse complement strand
AACTAGGCAGTTTTGTAAAACTACTTGATTATGAGTACAGGAACCTTTGAACTATGAACTATGGTATTTGACACACTGCCAAGAAGCATTTGCTTTATCGTACCTCGTCCTCTTGCACCAATCACAATAAGATCAAATTTATTTTTTTGAGCAAAATCAATAATCTCTTTTGCCTCATGTCCAAATACAATTTCTTTTTTGAATTTAATTGAATTTTTTGTTACTTGATTTTTTGCAGTATCAAGAAATTTTTCTACTTTTTTTAATTCATTTTGTGTTTGAGGAATGTAAATCATATTTGGATTATCAAAGGCAGTATGCAAAACAAAAAGAGCAGTTATTGAGGAATTACACTTTTTTGCAAGGAAAATTGCCTTTGTTAGTGCTTTAAACGAATTCTTTGAGCCATCCATAGGAACAAGAATTGTTTTAATTTTTTCCATGTGTAATTTCTGCAATTGATACTTAAAAATTAATTGAGAATTATTACTATTGAGAATTTTTAGATGTCACATGAAATTCTACTAAAGATAATGAATCCACGTGGATTTATCTATCAAATTGAGGATGAGATAGACACAATTAGTTAGTGTTTTGATTCATTTTATCAGAAGCATAAGTTGGAAACAAAGAAGGTATCCAAGCATGGATGAATAATGCTATACTCATTGACATGGCTCTACACCAATGAGCTTTGTAAGTAGTATTATTTTCTTTAAGATGTTTTATTGTACCAATTTTTTTCAATACAAAAAAATCAATAACCATGTTGATAAAGCATTCTACTCTTGAATGCGATTCTGTATGGACTTGAACTGTTTTTAAGGATAGAAATAGACGCAGATAAAGAACTAAAGTTTTAACGCAGTAATTGATGCAGATACAACATAGTTTTCACTAGCAAATTTATCCGACCAATTTTTGATGAATTCACTGCTATCAGATTTTGGCTCTATTTTGATATCCACAAAGCCTGATTTCTTCAACATGGTCTCAATTTCAGAAACACTGGATGCTCCACTAATACATGCACAATAAGTTCCAGAATCTTGTTTCATTTCTTCAGTCATTGGTTGCTTAGAAATAATATCTGATATTGCTAGTCTTCCACCATTTTTTAAAACTCGAAAAGCCTCACCATATACTTTAGATTTATCAGGAGATAAATTGATGACACAATTTGATATTATTACATCCACAGTATTATTTTCTAAAGGGAGATTTTCAATTTCTCCAAGCTTGAATTCTACATTTATAAAATTTCTTTTTTTGGCATTCTCATTTGCTTTGTTAATCATTTCAGGAGTCATATCAACTCCAATTACTTTTCCAGTGACACCCACTTTATCTAAAGCTAAAAATGCATCAAATCCAGCACCACTTCCCAAATCTAAAACAGTTTCACCCTCATGGATAGATGCAATCACTTGAGGATTACCACATCCTAATCCTAAATTAGAACCCTCAGGAACAGCATTTAGTTCATCCTGAGAATATCCCAATTGTTTAGAAATATCATTAGAATTTCCAGTAGTACCGCAGCAAGAATTCTCTAAACTAGAATTATCAGTTGAACAACATAAAGAATTTTGAATATCTGAGATTGCACGATCAGAAGAAGCTATTTTTCCATAAATTCGTTTAACATCATTTTTTATTTTATCATCTGCTTGACTCATAATGTAATGATAAATCAGAGGTAATTTAATCCGTTATTTTGAATTATAGTTTTTAATGAATTAAAAAAATCAGATTACAGATTAAAAATTGAAATTATAAAGCAAAAAATATCATCTTCAAATTAATTTTATGTGAATATGGAGAAATCTTTAGATGTGATTTTGTAGTAAATTTTTTGGAATTGAATATTGCAATAATGTTGGGATCGGTTAGGCAAGATAGGAATGGCGTCAAAGTTGGCAAATGGGTTGCAAAAAAGATCGAAGATAGAGGTCATAAAACCATGTTAATTGATCCAATGGAATTAGATTTACCAATTTTAGATAGGATGTATAAAGAAATGAAAGATCCCGAACCAAAATTTCAAAAATTACATGAAATGATATTTTCAGCTGATGGTTATGTACCAATTACCCCAGAATACAATCATACAACATCTGCTGCATTAAAAAATACTCTCGATTATTGTCTTGAGGAATACTTTTTCAAACCATCTGCTATTGTATCTTATTCTGTTGGCCCCTTTGGTGGAATTAATGCAGCACAGCATTTACGGCAAATATTTGCAGAGTTAGGCTCCCCATCAATTCCATCTTCACTTCAAATCTCCAAGGTACACGAAGTATTTGATGAAAATGGAGGTCTCATCTCTCAAGAATATGAGAAAAGAATAGAGCGTTTTCTTGATGAGTTTGATTGGTATCTTGAAGCATTCAAAAATCAGAGAACAAAAGGAATTCCATACTAGCACATATTAAATCTAAAATTTATTGTGTCAAGAGTTTCTCTAGTTGTAAATAGACTGGTTTTTGTTCTTCTACATATACTTGTAATAATTTCTTCCAAGATCTTTCAAAATCTATATTAAATTTCTTAAAACCTGTTTGAGAAGATAGTGAAACCTCTTTGTTTGGAGTATAATTTACATCATCAATAGATACAGCATGATTTAGAGCATTCCTAACTTCAAATATCCTAGACATCTCTCTGGTGTATTCAGGGGAAAAAACTTTCCAATCCAAGAAGGTTCTAATTTTTCGATTTAGTGGAATTAAATTCAAAGCATACAAAAGTTCGTCACTATTTTTTTTATTAGAGTATCCTACTATACGCATTCGAATTATCTCATCAAAAAGAAAGCCCATTTTAGAAAATCCAGACATTATGCTGTCTCGATTTTTAGTTATTGTAATTTTAGATGGGAATCCTGATTTAAAATACCCATTATTAATAAAATAATGTTTATTTTTGTAAATGAAATAAAATCTAACGTTGGGTGAATCATGTTTTTTGACTAGTTGAAGAAATTCAGAATCGTTTACCATATACCAACTCAAAAAAAATCATTAATTAACAGTTAATCTGATTTTCATTGAAAGAATTACAATTAATTTAGGAATAATATTCTTTGAATCCCTTATCAGTTGGAAGTAATTCAGTTTTAGGACCAAACATACCCTGTTTTTTGATTACTTTTAACAATCCATTTTTCTCCAAATCTTCCAAGATGACATCTAGATCTTTACTATCCAATCCAGTATTTTTTTGAATACTTTCAAATGATTTTGAACCTCGATTGAGCGCTCCTAAAACAAGTTCATTTTTTGATTTAGGTTTAGTAGTTTCCATTGCTGGTTTTTGTTGATATTCATCAAAATGTGTTTCAGGTTGATTTGGTTGCTGTTGGAATTGTTGCGGGAAAAAGTTTTTTCCTATACCTCTTTTTGCCAATAATCGTGGAATAATTCTAGCTAATGGAATTGCCAAGAAAATTACGATATATATCCAAGAGAAATTAGGTTCTGCCATTATTTCTTTAACATAATAAAGGCATAAATTTGTTCAGAGAGGTCAATTATTTTCTATTAATGCACTGTAGCTGGGTATAATAGTAGAGAGCGAAAATTAGATTTATTGTCAAAGTATCAATCTCCTAAGGTTAGCGTAAATTTTGGGGCTGCAAAAGCAGTTTTAGTAGGAATTATTTTATTAATTATAATTGGAGTAGTTGCATCTGCTTCAGTACAAATCGTTGAATCTGGAAATAGAGGTGTTTTACTTCATTGGAGTGCAGTGGATATAACCAGTCCACCTCTAGATGAAGGACTTCATTTTGTAACTCCATTTCAAGATAGTGTTGTAAACATAGAAGTCAGAACTATGAAATTTGTCAAATCAACATCTTCTGCATCAAAAGATCTTCAGACAGTATCAACTGAAGTAACAGTCAACTATAGACCATCTCCAAATTCAGTTCATACACTATACAAAGAAATAGGATTAGACTATGAAAATAGAGTTATTCAGCCAGCAGTGGAAGAAGTAGTAAAGCAAGTTACTGCCCAATATAATGCAGCAGAATTAATTACAAAACGACCACAAGTTAAATCAGATATAGAATCTGAAATTACTACCCGTCTTAATGTATACAATATCATAACAGATGTTATTTCAATTACTGATTTCCAATTTTCTACTTTGTTTGCTCAAGCAATTGAATCCAAAGTAGAAGCAGAGCAAAAGGCACAAAAAGCAGAAAATGATTTAATCAGAATAGAAGTAGAAGCAAGACAACTCGAGGCCCAAGCTGAAGGTCTTGCAGCAGCAAACATTGCTGAAGCCAGAGGTGAAGCAGAAGCAATTGCAATCATCAATCAAGCACTATCAACAAATCCGAATTATTTAGAATGGTTAAAGACTCAAGCATGGGATGGAAAATTACCTCTAGTAGTAGGTGAAGGCGGAACACCATTCATTTCAATTCCAGTAGGACCTTAGATATTTTAAAAAACTTAGTTATTTTCTTTATCTTTTTGATAGTCTCTAATTGCATCATACATTGCAAGAAATTGTTCAGGTTCATTTTGTCTGTAATTTTTTTCAAGATTTTGAATTTCTCGATGTGAAATTAATTCTCCTTTATTTTCATAGTACTCTTTAATTATTTCAGATGGAGTTTTTTTGATATTATATTTTTGAAGAGATAGATTTACAGATCTTTTGCAATACAAATCATAAATTAAAAATCGATAAGCAAGATAACTGGATAATCCAATAATTGCAACAACAAGAATTGGAATAATAATAATTGCAGCCATGTGTAGTTATGCGTAATTTCAGTATTTCATTGTTGTTCTTTTTATAGAAATTGACTTTTTCAAGAATTACGCATAGTTACTTGATTTCCAACTGAATGATGAATTCCAAC
>CALFHG010000297.1 GCA_937875805.1 uncultured Nitrosopumilaceae archaeon | reverse complement strand
TTGCAATCGCACCACCACAACACCTCATAGGGATGGTATCAAATAGCACAATTCCAATTTTATCTCAACATATTGATGATTCTAAAGTTGGAAGTACAACAGGTTTTGTAATTCCAGAATTATTAAAAAAATCAAAAGTTAAAGGATCATTAATCAATCACAGCGAACATAGAATTACAAGTAAAGAAATTGAAAAACTAGTTTCAAAATTAAAAGAATTGAAAATGATATCCATTTTATGTGTCAAAGATGTGGCTGAGGTAAAAAAATATGTAAAACTAAATCCAGATTACATTGCAATTGAACCTCCAGAATTAATTGGATCAGGTAAAGCAATATCTAAAGAAAAACCAGATCTTATTTTTAAAGCGGCAGACATCATAAAAAATGCAAAAAATAGCACAAAACTACTTTGTGGGGCAGGAATAGTTTCAGGAGAAGACGTTTCAAAGGCAATAGAATTAGGATCTAAAGGAATACTTGTTGCAAGTGGAATTATCAAAGCAAAAGACTGGAATAAAATAATAAATGATTTTGCCAAGTCAATGGTTTAATACCCCCTTTCTAAGAATGGATAATCGTAAAAAATGAAACAAGTTTATTTTTATGATGAAGGAGACGGTAAAAATAAGAAGCTTCTAGGCGGTAAAGGGGCAGGTCTGTGTGAAATGACCAGAATAAAACTACCAGTTCCACCAGGGTTTACAATTACTACAGAAGTGTGTAAGAATTACTATGAAAACAATAAAAAATTGCCAAATACACTCATGGCAGAAGTAAAAAGGAATATTGCAAAAATAGAGAAAAAGACAGGTAAAACATGGAATTCTAAATCAAACCCATTACTAGTTTCAGTTAGATCAGGGGCAGCCATTTCAATGCCAGGAATGATGGACACTATTTTGAATTTAGGATTAAATGATGAAACAGTATTAGGGCTTGCTGAAAAAAGTAAGAATCCAAGATTTGCATGGGATTCCTACAGAAGATTTGTTCAATTATTTGGTAAAGTAGTATTTGGAGTAAATGACAGTAAATTTGATGAGATCTTAGAAGCAGCAAAGAGAAAACAAAATGTTGAAGGAGATAGTGATTTGAATGAACAATCACTAAGAGAAATTGTATCTCAATACAAGCAAATTTGTGATAACCATACAGGAAGAGGATTCCCAACAGATCCAACTGAACAAGTCGAACTTGCAATTAAAGCAGTGTTTGGTAGTTGGATGGGAGAAAGAGCAATCGTATACAGAGAGAAAAACAACATTACAAAAGAGATAGCAGATGGAACTGCTGTAAATATCGTATCAATGGTATTTGGAAACATGGGAGATGACTGTGCCACCGGTGTTGTATTTACAAGAAACCCAGGGGATGGAACACGTAAAATTTATGGTGAATATTTAATCAATGCTCAAGGCGAAGATGTAGTTGCAGGGGTAAGAACTGGAAAACAAGTAGATGATATGAAAATAGACCTTCCAGAATCATATAAACAGTTAGCAGAAACATGTGAAAGATTAGAAAAACACTACAAAGAGCCACAAGATATTGAATTTACTATTGAACAGGGAAGATTTTACTTGTTACAAACAAGAAATGCAAAAATGAATGCAGTTGGAATGGTAAAAACATCAATTGACATGTTTAATGAAAAATTAATTGATCAAAATAAAGCAATTACAAGACTAGATGCAGAACAATTAGAACAATTATTACACAAAAGAATAGATCCTGATGAAATTAAGAACTTTACATTATTAGCTAAAGGAATAGCTGCATCACCTGGAGCAGCAAGTGGAATTGCAGTATTGGATGTTAAAAAAGCAACTGAAATGGGTAAGAACGGTGCCAAAGTAATCCTAATCAGAGAAGAAACAAAACCAGAAGATGTTCCTGCTTTCTTTGAATCTGTAGGAATTCTAACAAGTAGAGGAGGTAAAACATCTCATGCAGCAGTAGTGGCTAGAGGAATGGGTAAGCCATGTATTGTTGGATGCTCTAATTTGAAAATTGATTTAGATAATAAACAATGTAGTGTAGATGGAAAAGTTGTACATGACGGGGACGCAATTACAATTGATGGTAGTTCCGGAAGTGTATACATTGGAGACATTCCAACTATAGAACCAAAAGTAAACGAAGACTTTAAACAAATTCTAGAATGGTCACAAAAAGCAAAGAAGATAGGAATTAGAGCAAATGCAGACACTCCTGAAGGTGCAAAACTTGCAAGAGAATTTGGAGGTCAAGGAATTGGCTTGTGTAGAACTGAAAGAATGTTCAACGGAGGCGATAGAATTAATCTATTTGTAGATATGATTATGGCTGAGAATATAGAGGAACGAAACAAGATTCTACAAAAATTAGGAGAATTGCAAAAAAGTGACTTTATAGAAATTTTACAAGCTATGGAAGGCTATGAAGTTACAATTAGATTGTTAGACCCACCATTACATGAATTCTTACCAAATCCTGAAGAATTATCAGAGAAAATCCGCAAATTAGAATTACAAAATGCAACAAGTGAAATTGCAGAAGCAAAAATTGTTCTAAAAAGAGCAAGAGAACTTGCAGAGGTGAATCCAATGATGGGACATAGGGGAGTTAGAGTTGGAATTACATATCCAGAAATATATGAAATGCAAATTCGAGCAGTCTTTGAAGCATTAGTAGAACTAACAAAGAATAATGTTAAAGCACATCCCCAAATAATGATTCCACAAATTAGTAGTATTACAGAATTAAACCATATTAAGAAAATTTATGATAGAATCAAAAAAGAATCAGAATCTCAACACAATATGAAATTAAACATTAACTTTGGAACTATGATAGAAGTTGTAAGAGCAGCGTTAACTGCAAATGAACTTGCAACCACTGCAGAATTTTTCAGTTTTGGTACAAACGACTTGACACAAGGAACATTTAGTTTTAGTAGAGAAG
>CALFHG010000296.1 GCA_937875805.1 uncultured Nitrosopumilaceae archaeon | reverse complement strand
CCAAACTTCAACACGCTTAAGTTCAAAATTCTCGTAGAGAATCAATGTCTTTACCTATAAGAAAAATCACATGTAGAACTTGTAACAGAACAATAGATGCGATAATTGTTAAAGGCGAATATGGTGTTAAGGACAAAAAGGATGATAATGTAACTCATTATTTTCAAAAATTAATCATTATGGATCATAGACGTTCTATTTGGCGTAGTAAACATTGTACAAGTTCGAGGAAAAAGATTACTGTTCATACAGGCTCTAGTGATGTTCAAAATCATGGGGGGCGTAGTGGATGGAATTACTAAAATCAGATAGGGAATCTGTCTTTTTTGGTAAAAAATGGTCTGAGTTTTCAAGAAGAAAATATATTTGGAAAATTCAAAGTATTAAAAAGAAAAGGTTAGGATTAATCTTTCAATTAGAAAGAGATCCTAAAAAACACCGATCTATTCAATTTACGCTGAAATATGTTTAACAAACTAGACAATGACTTAGATCACAAGGCAAAATCACTAGATTTTGAAGATATAGTTGCATCCTAAAATCGTAAAGAGATAATGTTTGTCAACTTATTGAATGTAAAACAATAATAATTATCAAAGAACTATGTGGGCATGAAGATAAAATGCCCAAAATGTAAAGAGAAGGCAGAATTAGCAATGGATTATTCCGAAGTAAAATGTGGTTCTTGTGATTTGGATATGAGTTATGGAGAATATGTAAAATATGTGGCTCATAATGAACCAAAATATTCAGATATTTTAGGAGATTATGCAAGTAGTACCGAAGGGCAGACTGCAGGTTCTTTGGATGAATGGGATTAACAAGATAGTGTAATCATTCATCAGATTAAAATAATTAGTTAAACATAATTCTATTCATCATTGGAATTTTTATTAGAAAATATTCTTAATCTAGTAGGATTTTTGGTAGGACTTGCAATAGGAATAATGTCATATATTGGATTTAGAAATACAGGCAGTCCAACATTATTTAGATTAACAATTGCATTTTTTTCAATTAGTGCAGGATTTTTTATCATATGGTCTGGATATATGGTGGAAGATTTTATTACAAAAACTGGAAGTGTTGAAAGGTGGATTCAAACTTTAGGAATTGCAATTCAAACAGTAGGATATTTTTTTATTGCATTTTCACATAGTATAAAATCATTTTTTCCAAAATCAAGTTATTTTAGATCAGTTGGAATAATACCATTATTCCTAGTCTCCTCTGTTCAATTAGAACATATTTTTCGATCTGTTTCATTTATTTTATTAGCATATGGTGCGATTGAAACAATGTTATCATACTTTGAAAATAGGAATAAAGGGGCAATTTCAGTTGCTGTAGGGTTAGGACTTTTAGCATTAGGAGAATTTGTAGGATGGTATTCATTTGTATTCCCAGAATCAATTCTATATTCTGTATCAATGATAATCAAAATTGGAGGATTGATAGCATTATTCATTCCAGTAAGTAAGGTACCATTAACCAAGATAAAATTTGATGATTTAGAATAATTATCAGTTAGGCTCAAAATTTAGATAAATTTTGAATTTGTCAAATTCTTTTATCTTTTTAGTATATTGAAAAATATCAGTGCTCTCTCATAGAAATTTGAATAATTATCAATAGATAAAATGGCAGAATACCGAACACATATGAAAATTATTGGAGATATTCTAGCAACAACAAGGGATGACCTACAGGATGAAGATGGCGCATCAGTTACTTATCTAATTAGAAAAGCAAACATTTCACATTCTAGGATTTCAACAATACTCAAAACGTTAGTATCGCAAGGACTATTAGAGAAAGTAGAGAATCAAGGTTCTAACAAATATAAAATCAGCCAACCAGGAAGAGAATTTTTGCAAGCATATTATACATTTACAAACTTTGCAGATAATTTTGGATTAAATATCTAGTCAGTTACTTTATCAGATTCACCCAGATTATCATCAAAATCATCTTCAAAATCATTATCTGCATAATCTTCAGATGACATACTTTCCAAAGTAGGTATGAACTGTTAAAAACGTATTCAAATGTAAATCATAATTAAAGAAAAAAAATAAGAATATGTATTGAAAGTGAATTGTGACAAGGAAGGAATTGAGAAAGCTTCTCAAATAATCAATCAAGGAGGGGTTGTAATTTTTCCAACAGATACTGTTTATGGCATAGGATGTGATCCATACAATAAAGCATCAATAGAAAAAATCTATAAAATAAAATCTAGACACATAACAAAATCAGTTCCGGTTTTAACATATTCTATAGAGACGGCAGAAAAAATAGCTCAATTTGATCAACTTGCTAAAAAAATTGTTAAAAAATTTTGGCCCGGCCCACTAACAATAATTTTAAAAGTTACAGATGAAAAAATAAAAAAATCCTTAAATTTAGAAAATAAAATTGCCATTAGAGTTCCTGATCACAAATGCACATTAGAATTATTAAAAAAATGTAATTATCTTGTTGGAACTAGTGCAAATATTTCTGGAGATGTACCATATACAAATCCAAAAGAATGTTTAAAAAAAATGCAAGATTATGATGTTTTTGTGGATGGTGGCATAATTACAAGTAATGGAGAATCGACAATAATTGAAATAGAAAATGAAGAGATCAAAATCATCCGGGAAGGTTCTTTAACTAAAGAAGAAATTTTACAATCATGAATCTTATAATTACTTGTCCCAGGCATTTTGAACCAGAAACAGAGGATGAATTAATTAGCATTTTAGAAGAATTTGGAGATCCAGATGCTAAAATTACAATTACAAGCATGTCAGGAATTTTAACAGCAGAAACAAAACTTGATCCCATAGAAACTGTAGGGAAAATTAAAGAAATGCTTCTTGATGA
>CALFHG010000295.1 GCA_937875805.1 uncultured Nitrosopumilaceae archaeon | reverse complement strand
GAATAAAATTACAATTGCACCAATCTCTCCAAGTATTTTGATTTCATCATTAATCTGCAGTAATTGCTTTCCATCTACTACAAAAAATGCCCCTAATGCAAATGGACCGATTATCATTCCTGCCAATAATTCTCCTAAAACAATTGGAAGTTTCAATCTGAGGAAAATCTCTGCCATTAATTTGGCTGCAAATAGAAGAATTCCTACTCCGATAATTGTTTCAATGAATTGTGCTTCTGACAAGATTACTCTCTCATTGAACTTGAGAAATCCGCCATATAAGGTGATATTGGGTTAAAAATTATTTTGCTGTTGCTAAATTAAGCAATTTTTACAGAATTTACAAAAACACCTTTCTTTGAAATAATCTGACCAATTTCCTGACTTGAAATTTTATGTTTTTTGAATATTGATTTTATTTTTGTTGCTTGATCTTTTGGTGCAACCACACAGAATCCTACTCCCATGTTAAACGTCTTGTACATTTCTTCTGATTTCACTCCCTGTTCTTCTACTAATCCCATGATTGGTGGAATCTTTGGTAATGAATCTATTTCATAACCGATATTTTTGAGACGCAATAGTTTGGTAAATGAGCCTCCAGTTATGTGTGCAAATCCATTGATTTTGCATTTTTTGTTAATTTCCAGAACTGGTTTTGTATAGATTTCAGTTGGTTTTAGCAATGCATCCCCTATCACTCCAACACCATTGACTTTGTCTTTTACAGAGTATTTTGTTAACAGTGCTTTTCTTGCAAGTGAATATCCATTTGAATGAATTCCTGAACTATTTACCCCGATAATTACATCTCCTGTTTTAATTTTGTTTCCAAGTATCATCTCTTTTTTCTCTAATAATCCTACAACCATTCCTGCTAAATCAAATGCAAAGCCTTCTCCTTCAATCACATCTGGCATTATTGCAGTCTCTCCTCCTACAATTGGCAATGCGGATTTTTTAGCACCTGTCACTAACCCTTCTACAATTTTTTTGAATATTGTTACATCATTTTTGTTTGCAGCAATATAGTCTACAAATGAAATTGGTGTTGCACCGATACAAATTATGTCATTGACATTCATTGCAACACAATCAATTCCGATAGTGTTGTATTTTTTCATCATATTTGCAATTACAACTTTGGTTCCAACACCATCAGTATGTGTTGCTAATAATTTCCCACCTGGAATTTCTACAATTCCTGCATAATGGCCAAACCCATGTGTCATCTTTGCTTTTTTCTGAAGTTTATGAGTCGATGAAATTAATTTGCCAATTGCCTTTTGGCTCTGTTTAATTTTAGAAATATCTACTCCTGCTTTTTTGTACGTTAGAGCCATAGTTTGTTGCGCATCTGATGTGAATAAAAGAATTTGCCCTATGTTTAGATCACATGTACATTCCAGATATCTCTTCTCTATGTTCTGCATATTTCTGAGATAATTCGCTGAATTCTAATTGTATTCTTTCTTTCTCTTTGTGAAGTTCTGTTGTATCTATTTTCATATGATAAAATCGATTTAGTGCTTCAATTAGAGTTGCAGCAGCTGCAGAGTCTGGTAATTCTTTGTTTGCCTTTGCCAGCAGGGTCAATCCTTGAATCTCTCTAACTAGGCACTCATTTAGTATGCCTCCTGGAATTCCTGTGATGAATCCTTGAGGAATCATGCTGATATCTTTGTCTGCCATTGTTCTTACAAGATCTTCTTCTGCTGCACAGTATGCTTTACCATCGTGCTCTGTACTTGCAACTCCATCTAAAATTACAATTTCTTTAGATCCTTTCTGTGCTGCCCAATCTAAAATTGATGCTACTAGTGAGTACAATCCTTCCATTCTCAGAGTAATCTCACAAATTATTGCACAAATTGTTCCTCCCTTGTTTGCATAAAATCGAAACGGGTGACGCAATCTACCTTTCATGAATACAGTTGACGGTGGCAAATATTTTGATCTCATCACTGCAATTTCTACCATGTTTAGTTCTGTAATGATATGATTAATTGCAACAGGACCAACTAAGCCTGCTCCAACAAATCCTGCAAAAATTATTGGACTCTTTAGTTCTACTTTTTTTATTTCAAAAACTTCAGCTTCTGGAAATTCTTTTTGCATTGCTTATATCGATTTGTTCTGATTAATTACTTTTGTCACTATGTGGGTTGTATATGAAAATAAAAAAATATTGGGTTACTCTACGTAATTGTTTTTTTGCATAAAGAGCCTCAACATGGTTCGTCCCTTGTCTGTAATTGTATAGATCACATTTGCTCCCACTGCTTCTTTGCTGATGAATTCATAATCTACACATAGGTGTAAATAATTTAGAAATGATTTTTTCATTCTTATTTTTGATTTTGAATACAAATTAGAGAATGTCATGGGATTTCCTTTTAATTGGTATAGCAACTTCAATAGAGATAATGTACTGTAATCTCGTGTTCTTGCTTTTACCGCATCTAGAACTTGCTCCTCTCTATGTATGATAAAATCTTCGAATTGGTCTGCCACTTCTAGTGGTACATATGTTAGTCTTGCTCGCATCATACCGTATAGTACGGTACGTTACCTTATTAGTGTTTGACATGGGTTTTGTTGATCTTCTTAGCTGGTTTTTTCACACTTGACTGTGACTAGATCGGCTGTTTTTACAATTAGCTTGAATTGTTTGAATTGTGAAATTATAGTATATCACCTGATTTAAACAACCAAAACTCAAATTCAATTTATGGAAATTGCAATAAATGTTGTACTAACTATTGTCGGACTACTTATGCTATGTTTTGGTGGTAATTGGTTAGTTAGTGGCGGTGTAGCAATTGCAAAAAAATTCCGTATCAGCAATTTGGTAATTGGAATGACTATTGTAGCATATGGTACTTCAACTCCTGAACTTGCAGCAAGTATTGCAGCAGCTGGAGAGCATAGTGCAATAATTCTTGGAAATATAATTGGAAGTAACATTGCAAATGTTGGAATGGTTATTGGTATTGCAGCAATCATTGTTCCACTTGCAGTATCAAAATCTATTTTAAAAAAAGAAATCCCGATAATGCTTGGCGTTTCAGTACTTTTAATTTTAATTTCAATTGATGGGGAAATTTCTCAATATGATGGTATTTTATTATTTGCTGGGTTGGCTGTATTTGCATATTATACTTTCAAAGATGCAATGAAGCAAAGAGCAGAAAACAAAGAAAAAATTGAACAGGGCGCAAATAATATTTATCTAAAATCTGCAGGACTAATTGGAATTGGTGTTGTTCTTTTGTATGTGGGTGCAATACTTACAGTTGACAATGCAGTGGTTTTAGCGCAAGAATTTGGATTGTCTGAAAAGATAATTGGATTGACTGTAATTGCAATTGGAACATCTCTTCCAGAATTAATCACATCCATTATTGCAATACGAAAAGGTCATGCAGATATTGGTATTGGTAATATCATTGGAAGTAACATTTACAATATTTTGATGATTATGGGGGTTGGTGCAGTACTTGGTGGAGTGATGGTGAGTGCTGATGTTTATGTTGATTATGCGATAATGATTATTTTCAGTCTATCATTACTCATTGCACTGAAAACTGGATTTATTGGAAAGGCTATGGGAATTTGTCTTACAATAGGATATGTTGCCTATCTTGCAGTCACATTTTTCAAGTGATTCGTGACTAGATTTTAGGTTTAGATGGAATTTACTGAGATATTTTCAGCCTTTATTGATGGTGCAATTGATGGTAGGGATGCCCATTGAATGACATTTCTTTGATTATTTCCAATGGCTGAAATGTTTTTCAACATTCTTGGAAGACTGTGAATTATTCTTACTGATCTTCCTGGGCCTGTTATTTTTCCGTTTTCAATGATTCTAATTCCACTTCTTGCAGTGCATGAAAAATCCCCTCTGATTGGATTCACTGCATACGTATACCATAGTCTCCCGACTAGTAATCCATGCTTTGTTTCTTTGATCATCTCTTCTTGGGATTGATCACCTGGAATAACTTTGAGATTGTGTGGGGTTGACATTGGAATTGGTTCTGCACTTCTTCCCATCGGTGATCCTGGACGTGATGCATTGCCTGTTGATGATTCTCCTTCTTTGTAACTATCAAAGAGATTTGAATACGTATTTTTAAAAATACCTCTTTCTATCAAACTTTTCTCTTTTGTTACAACTCCTTCGTCATCTACTGACTTTGTTCCAATTCCTTCTGGTACATGTGGGTCATCTATCAAACTAAATTCTTTTACTGCGATTTCTTTTTCATAGTTATCTGAAAAACAACTTTTCTTTTCTGAAAATGTTTTGAAATTAAAATTGGCAGCCACTACAAATGCTAATAATTCTCCAACTGAATATGGCTCAAAAATTATAGAATAAGAGTCTGAATCAACTTTTTGTGGATTAATTGATTCTATGCCCATTGTCTTTGCATCATTTCCTATTTGTTCTGCAGAAAAGTTTGCTAGTGTCCGTCCACTTGCGTGCCCTATTCCTGATACTGGAATATCTCCTGTTTCTGATTCTGCATTAATTATTCCTGAAATGTATGTGGCTTTATCGTTGAAATTTAATCCGTTTGAATTGAGTAGTTCAAAATTCTCTGATACAATGTTGAGCGATCCTGTAATCGTACTTATTTTATCATTGATGGATGAATTAATCATATTTTGTGCGATATCCATGCTTTTTGAACCTGAAATCTGATTCAGTTTCTCATCAAATGTCCTCTCCAATCTCTTACACTGTACTGTATCTGGTAATCCTCCCCAAAATTCTCTTGATTTGAGATTTACTAATGTTTTAAAAGCACTATCTATTGTTTTCTCTATTTCATCTTCATTTGTTGTTTGTATTGATGCAATTTTTTTATCTTGAATCAATCTAATGCCAAAACTTTCATCAAAATTCTGTTTTAATTCAACAATCTCTGAATCTGTAATTCTAATAGTTGTAATTTTTTTCTTTACTCTGATAACGTCGCATTCATCAATTCCTATTTTTTTTGAATGACTAAGTGCCTTTTCTAAGGCAGACAAATTATTGCTTCCTTGGATTTTTGTAATTGAATTTATTTATTTTTATTAATTCTACATAAGATCCAAATTGTTCATTTGTAACATTATCTAACTTGTCCTCTACTTCTTCTTCACCGTCGAATTTTTTTAGAATTTCATAATGGGTATTTCGCTCAGCTGGAACTCTGCCAATTTCTTTTACCATTCTTCTAA
Organism: uncultured Nitrosopumilaceae archaeon; assembly: GCA_937875805.1. Classification (GTDB taxonomy): domain Archaea; phylum Thermoproteota; class Nitrososphaeria; order Nitrososphaerales; family Nitrosopumilaceae; genus Nitrosopumilus. The sequence continues at coordinate 4,444 of CALFHG010000295.1, read as the reverse complement.
TTTCTTTTGGTTTTAACAACTGACCATATTCTGAACCTGCAGATGTTGAGATACTTTCGTTGATTAGAGTTCCACCGAAATCATTTGCCCCCCACATTAGTAATAATTGAGACATTTTTTGCCCTTCTTTAACCCATGACATTTGTAAATTATCAATAGAATTATTCAACATTATTCTTGAAACGGCATGAGTGAGCAAAACATCATTTCCACTACCTCCTTGCCTAATCCCTTCATGTAATCCATGTGTATACATTGGAGCTTCAGTGTGAATGAAATTTAGAGGAACAAATTCTGTAAATCCTCCTGTTTCTTTTTGAATGTCCCTTAATCTTACGATGTGTTTTACTCTATCTTCTAGCGTTTCTACATGGCCAAACATCATAGTTGATGTGGTGTTGATTCCAATTTTGTGCGCAGTTTTAATTACTGTCTCCCAATCCTCTACGCTTATTCTTCCAGGTGATATCAGGTCTCTTAGTTTTTGGTCTAGAATTTCAGCTGAAGTTCCTGGAAGTGTATTTACTCCTGCCTCTTTCATTCTTTTCAAAAATTCTTCAATTGATACATTTGAGCGAGTTGCACCATACAGAATCTCTTCAGGAGAAAATCCATGAATGTGAATATCTGGAATTTCATTTTTAATGTCCCTGCAAATTTTTTCATACAAATCCCCTTCCATGTCTGGTGGCAGTCCTGCTTGAATGCAAACTTCTGTTGCTCCTAATTGATATGCTTCTTTTGCTCTACGTACAATTTCTTCATTTGGAAGGAAATATCCCTCTTCTTCTCTAAAATCTCTACTAAATGCACAAAAACCGCATTGTTTGATACAGACATTTGTGAAATTGATATTTCTATTTACTACATATGATACAACATCGCCTACTCTTCTTTTCCTTAATTCATCTGCAACTAGACCTACTAAATGAAAGTCAATTCCTTGGGCATTAAATAACTCTAAACCATCATCTGCAGAAATCTCCTTTTCAGATAATGCATTGTTTAGAATTTCTGCAATTACAGGATCGGCATTTCTGAAAAGTGAATCTATGTTAATTGTCATCTCCAATACTCCTCTTTTACGAATCCTTCCTCATTTTCCATAACTGACATCTTATCTCTTAACTCTTTGCTAATAAAAGAAAAATATTCTGGGTATACTGGGAATCTACATTTTAAATCAAAACCTGCTTTTTTTGAATTTTCTTCTACTTTGCCAATCTCAGGCCATGCAAATTCTGGGTTTACAAAATCTGGTGTCAATGGAGATATTCCTCCCCAATCGTTTATTCCAACTGATAAAAAACTTTGATATGATTTTGGAGACAAATTTGGAGGAATCTGTATGTTCATCTGTGGCATGATGACTCTAGATAATGCAACAACTAGTTTGAAATATTTTTCATCAGCTGATGGCTCATTTCTCATTTTGGTATCTTGCTTTGGTTGAAAATTTTGTAAAATCACTTCTTGAATATTTCCATGTTTGTCATTGAGTTGTTTTATTGCAAATAATGAATCAATTATCTCCTCCATTGTTTCTCCAATTCCTACCAGAATCCCTGTAGTCATTGGGATGCCTAGTTTACCGGAATTTTCTAAAATTTCTAATCTTGCTTTTGGTCTTTTACTTGCTGCCAAATGATGCGGCATTCCTTTTTCTGTTAATCGCTCACTAACATTTTCAAGCATTACTCCCATTGAGACATTGGTTTTCTTCAACTCTTTCATCTCTTGATAGTTTAGATTTCCAGCGTTTGTATGTGGGAATAGCCCTGTTTCCAATGCAAGTTCTGATGCATGAATTAGATACTCTGATGTTGTTTTGAATCCGTTTTCTTTTAGCCAATCTCGTGCTTCTTGGTATCGCTGTTCTGGCTGTTCTCCTGTGACAAAGAGTACTTCAACACATCTGTATTTTTTTGCAAGTACTAGTAATTCTGAAATTTGCTGTTTTGACATTAGGGAAAGTTTTGCCTCCCCTGGCTCTGCTTTGTATGTACAATATGAGCAGGTATCCTTGCAAAGATTAACAATATTGAAAAATGCTTTTTTAGAAAATGTTACAGAGTCTTTTTTGAATTTTTTTCTTAAACTTTGAGCGATTGAAAACAAATCATTTGGATTTTTTACTGCTTTTTGATAAATCCCAATTATATCTTGACGAGATATCGGTTTACCTTCTAAAATACTGTTTAAACTCTCAGAGTCAAAGACAAGATTGTTCAACAGAAGAATTTCTTGTTAGGAAGTATTTATGCTTGTATTGAATTAATTCCCATTTGGTCTTTCTTGAAGTACAATTGTGATGTTTGTTGTCCTTCCATCTCTTAAAACTTCTAAAACCATTTCATCTCCTACTGATTTTGCTCTTTGTAAATGAATTAAAATATCGTCAATTTTTCTTACCTCAATTCCATCTACTCCTAAAATGATATCTCCGCCCATTGGATAGGTTACTCCATCAACTTCGATGGTTTTATCTGAACCAATTAATCCTGCACTAGATGCTGGACTATTCTCTACAACTGTAATTACTAGGAATCCTATTGCATCTTTTAAATTCAGAACATTTGCCATGTCTGGATCAATATCTCTACCAGAAATTCCAATCCATGGATGTTTGTATTCTCCTTTCTCAATTAATGTTGGAACAATTTTTGCAACTGTCTGCGATGGAATTGCAAATCCTACTCCTGTATTACTTCCTGTAGTTGATTGTATTGCTGTATTGATTCCAACCATTCCTCCGCGCATGTTCAATAACGGTCCACCTGAATTTCCTGGATTGATTGCTGCATCTGTTTGAATTACATCTGGAATGGAATACCCTGAACCTGATGGAAGTAATCTGCCTAATTGACTGACAATTCCTGAAGTCATAGAGCCTGATAGCCCAAATGGATTTCCAATTGCTGCTATTTGTTCACCAACTTTGAGATTGGACGAATCTCCAATAGATAATGGATGTAGTAGAGCTAAATCTGCATTAACTTTGATTACTGCAAGGTCTGTATATTCATCTACTCCTATAATTTCAGCATTATATGATCTGCCATCAAGAAATGTAACTACTACTTTGCTTGCATTTTTTACAACATGTGCGTTTGTAATAATATGTCCTTTTTTATCAAACACAAAACCTGATCCTATTCCACCTGTGACATCTTCGGATTCTCCTCTTTGAACGTTAACTCTTACTACTCCTGGTTCTGATTTTTCAAAAATTTCAATTAATGATAAACTTTTTGAAAATGATGATATTGTTTTTTCAACTGTATTTACTGAGTCGTCATTACTTGCAATAATGTTTGGTTTCAGTGATTCTGGTGGTGCGATAAACAATACTACAACTAGAGCTAATACCATTGCCGCTCCTATAGTTCCACCTACAAAGAGTCCTGATTTATCCATGAGATTTTTCATTCCTTATTTTCTATCTAAAAGGATTGCTACACGCTGATTGAACTTTGAGTATGATCTTTCATTGAATAGTTTCTTCCTCTCCATGTCACTGAAGATGTTCTCTTGGCTTGCAATAATCCACTTAAAAATCCCAAAACAACTACCAAACTCCCTAACGGTGCACATGCAGCATGAAATAATCTTAATTCTAGCAGAAACTTGGTTTCAATTATTGCGGCAACATAAATCAAAATTGATGCAAGTGCTGCTGAAATACAAAGCATTTTTGCAGATATTGTGTCCTCTGGTAACAGTATTGATATTGCAAAAATTGGAAATGGTATGAATAATAAAAATAATGTTGCAAAAAAACTTCCAATTGCAATTTTTCCACTTTGCAGATATAGTGGAATCATTAGTCTTTTCAGTGCGTTCCATAATGTGATTCTATCTCGTGCCCAAACAGCATCAATTAGATGCTCCCCCCTAACGATTTTCATTTTGTGACCTGATTCTTTTACTTTTTTACCAAGAGCTCCATCTTCAATTATCTCATGTTTTACACCTTCGTGCATTCCTACTTCCTCGTATGTTTTCTTCTTCATAATGAAAAAACTTCCAAAGAAATATGCTGTTTTCTTTGAAGGGTCATTCACATTTAGTGCTGAAAACCTAGTATGCAAAAATGTTGAAATCATTGGAAGTGTGATCTTTGTCCAAAAATCTAAAGTAACCATTTTTGGTATTGCTGATAATGCATCCAAATCAAATGAATTCAGATGTGATACTGCTAATGTTATGACATTTTCAGCATGTTTTGTATCTGCATCTGTAAATAATAATAATTCTCCAGTTGCTTCACCATACCCTTCCATACATGCCCAATTTTTTCCCATCCACCCGTCTGGTTTTGGTCTGGCAGAAACTAGAATGATATTTGGATATTTTTTTGCATATTCTGAAATTATTTTTTCTGTAGAGTCTTCTGATGAATCATCAATTACTATGATTTCATAATTTTTGTAATCTTGTTTAA
>CALFHG010000294.1 GCA_937875805.1 uncultured Nitrosopumilaceae archaeon | reverse complement strand
TGTCACTAGTTGATTTAATGTCATGCTTTCTGTTATTCTCATTCTCTTCTTACCTATTCTTTTAGTTGGGTCGATATACTCTTTCAGAATTGTCGTAGTATTTTCAAGATAATTCAAACCATGAAAAATGAAATAATTTGACATTAATCTACTAGTAGATATCTCATCAATCTTGAATTTTTTTGAAACAAAACTTGAAAGTGTAACCATTTTTTTAGGATCTTGAAAAATATTGTTAAACTCTTGAAACGTTTTAGTTTCATCTTTACGATTATTGATAATATGTTTTGTAATTTCTGGAAATTTTGAAAAGTCTTTGTAAACTATGAGATTTTTAGCGTCAGATTTATCAAAAAAATCTTTAATAATTTTTGTTCGTCTATGAGGTGTAATCACAAAATTTCTGTAAAGAATTTTGAACTTAAGCGTATGGTTTAGAATCTAAAAGTTGAATCTAAATAAATGGGTTCAACACATCTAATTTATGAAGAAAGTCTTTGTTAATGGGTATGGCTCCATTGGCAGCAGAATTGTTTCATTTCTAAAAGATGATCCTGAAATTGCAGTTGTAGGTGTTGGAAAATACTCTCCAGATGATAAAGTAAATGAGGCAATATCAAAAGGACTAGATGTTTATGTTCCTGAATCACGATTAGATCTTTTTTCAAATTATAAAATTTCAGGCTCTATTGAATCAGCATTAGATGAGTCTGATTTTGTTATTGATGCAGTGCCTGAAGGACAGGGTTACAAAAATAAAAAAAATCTGTATGAGCCAAAAAATATTCCTGCAATTTATCAGGGTGGTGAATCTACAATTGGCACTGAGGCAGTATCTGATTTATTATTTAATTCTAGGGCAAACTATGATTCTGCATTGGGTAAACAACACGTGATGCAAGGTAGTTGTAATGTTACAGGAATGGGGAAAATTTTAGAACCACTACGTGGTAAATTCGGTGATCAATTAGTTAGATTTGATGTAACACTTGTGAGAAGATGGGCAGACATTGAACAAACTGAAAAAAAACTCTCAGATACCATAGAAATGACTGAAAAACCCCACCATGGCGATGATGTTAAACTATATTTTGGAAAAGATGCGCCACTCTATGTTCGTGCAATCAAAGTTCCTACAAGACAAATGCACTTGCACATTATGGATATTAGATTCAAAGATACTGCACCAAAACCATCAGAAATTCATGATATTTTTACAAATGAATTCGGTGTTGCTATTTTATGGACTGCAAAGGGCACTAAAGATGTGAGGGATTATGCTCAAAATATGGGTTTTAATTTTACTGATACAAACATGATTCACATTCACGCAAACATGACTGTATCAATTGGGGACACTGTACAAATGATGTATTCTGATGATCAAACAGGAATTGTTATTCCTGAAAACCATATGTTAATGCAAGCAATGTTGTTTGAAAAATCATACAAAGAAGCATTTGCTCACACTGAATCAATATTTCACATGGCAGAAAAGAAACAAAAGTTACAAGAACACTTTGCTAAAAAATAATATTATTTTCTAATTTTCTCTATTCTTATTTTTTCTGGAATATTTTTTATTACTTTTTCAACTACTATTCGTATATCCTCAATTTCTAATTTATCTCCCTCTTGTGGAATGTCTTGTAATCGCTCATGAAGTAAGCCGTTTAATGTGCTGTAATCATCGCCTTCAGGTAAATCTGATTTAAAAATACTATTAATTTTTCCAATTTCAATATCTCCATTAGTTTCAATTGTATATTTATCAATCACATAATGATCTAATTTGGCGGGGGCATCGGTCTCATCTTCAATATCTCCAATTATCTCCTCAATTAGATCCTCTAATGTGACTAGCCCTTCAACACCACTATGTTCATCAATTACTATGGCAAGATGGGTTTTCCTACCTTTCATTTCTTTTAGTAATGAACTCACTGTTTTTTCTTGAGATACAAATACGGGGTCTCTTGAAATTTGCTTTAATGTTTTCATTTTATTCTCTGATTCTAATTCATTGAGAATATCTTTAACGTGAATAAATCCAACAATATCGTCATTTGTCTCTCCAAAAATTGGTATTCTTGAATGAACATTTTGATTAATCAAGGGCAATGCTTCAAACAATAGCATTTTTGCAGGGAGGGTGAACATTTTAGTTCTTGGAGTCATTACAGTTCGAATTACTGTATCATCAAACTCTAATGCACCATGAACTAGATCACTTTCATCTTTTTCTAATGCTTTATCAGCTAAACCTTGTTCTACAATTCCTTTAATCTCCTCTTCTGTGATTAGAGGTGAAGTGTCACTACTGCCAGTTAATTTCACCATACTTTTTGTAATGATTTCAAATAATTTCACTATTGGCCATAATCCATAACTAAACACAAGTAACACACGTGCAAATCGTAATGCAACTTTTGTAGCGTTTGCATTACAATATGTTTTTGGAGTAATTTCACCAAAAACTAATATCAAAAATGTCATTATTCCAACTGCAATCCCTAAACCATCATTTCCAAATAATCTAATTGATAAACTCGTTGCAAGTGCAGATGCACCAACATTTACCAGGTTATTGCCAAGATTTACACTTGACATCATCCAACTTGGGTTCTGTTTTAGTTTGAAGAGGGCCTCTGATCCTTTTACTTTTTGTTTTCTTAATTGATTTACTTTGGAATTTCTTGTACCAACTAGAGCTACTTCTAATCCACTGAAAAATCCAGAAAACCCAATGAGTACACCCAATACTGCAATCTCAATCCACAATTCTACCATGATATTCTCGCAGAAGGATTTTTAGAATAATTATAACAAATACACATTTAGTTTTTTAGCACCATCTTTTGGTTGTATTTTTTTTGTAAAGCATGGATTTAAAGTTAAAGATGAACCTACTCTGAGCCTAATTAAGGCTAATTTCTAGGTGGAATTGCAAATTTATTCTCAGGGTTTCTGTGATAGTCTACTGGTATCATGGCGTCTTTTTGTCTACCTGTAAGAATTCCTACAACGACATCGTCTTTTTTTATTGTTCCCTCACTAACTAATTTTTTAATCCCTACTACAGTTGCCCCAGATGCCATTTCACAGTCAAAACCATTTAGTCCGACAACTGACATACCATCTAGCATTTCAGAATCAGTTACTGTTGTTACCACTCCATTTGTAAATTCTAATGCACGTAATCCTTTCAAAATATTTGCAGGTCTACCAATTTGAATTGCAGTAGCTTTTGTTTTTGGTTTTAATCCTTCTTTATCTAAATGATCATAATATCTTGAAATTAGTTCTGTGTTTGGATCACCTTTATTCCATCGTAACTTTTCATTTTCAAATTTACCATTATACAAATCAGATAATGTACTTGCACCTTCAGAATTAATTACAGCAATTCTTGGAATTTTTTCAATCCATCCCCATTCATACAATTCCATTAGTGCTTTACCACAGCTAGAAGTATTACCTAATGCTCCACCAGGATAAACAATCCAATCAGGGGATTCCCAATGCAAATATTCTAAAGCTCTGAATGGAATTGTTTTTTGTCCCTCAATTCTAAAAGGATTTATAGAATTTACTGTATATCCATCATGATTTTGTGCATCATCTAATGATTGTTTTAATGCATCATCAAAGTTACCATCTACTTCTACAATCTGTGCTCCATATTGATATGCTTGACTAAGTTTGCCCGGAGCAATTTGACCAGCTGGGATGTACACATCACAGTTAATCCCCTCGTTTGCTGCAAACATTCCTGCTGCTGCAGATGTATTTCCAGTTGATGCACAAACAATTTTCTTTGCACCTACCATTTTTGCATGAGTTACAGCAGTTGCCATTCCATTATCTTTGAATGAACCACTTGGGTTGTATCCTTCAGGTTGCAACCACAAATTATTATTTGAAATTTCGATAAATTCTGCAGCTTTTGACATTCTGTACGGTTTAGACTGTCTTCCTTCTGCACCATCAAGTGAGACTAGATTTTTTGAACATTCCTCTAGATTCTCAGTATCTATTTGACAAAAATTTAGTAGTTCTCTGAATCTCCAAACTCCACTTTCATCAAATATACTCCATCCCGAATCTCGTCTTTTGTAAAAAACTTCTTTGAGTGAGGATGGGGGTTTATTTTTATATTTTACATCTAACAAGTGACCTTGTTCACATTGAACATTTGTATTCTCAATTGGGTATTCTAATCCACATTTTGGATCAATACATTTGAGATAGGCATCCCCTTTCATATGATTACCGATAACTAGTGATAATTTAAAGGAAATACTGTAAAAATTGTTTGAGTTAATCGGTATTTACTAAACTTTAGATTAGATGTATTTCAATTCTATTTGTGGTTACTTATAACGAACATCTAAAGAAAATCCTTTCACAAACACTTGATTCGTATAATACCCTTAAAGAAATTCAAGATAAGCCAGGAGATCTTGATCACATTAAGAAAGAAATGCTGAAAATCAATGGATTTCTTAAAGTGTCTACAAACAACATTGATGAGTATAAAATAACATTGTCTGATTTTAAAAAATTAAAATCAAAATTTGAACATTATTTAGAAAATTATTTTTTTGAAAAAGAGATTGAAACTATGGCTCCCCTATATTCAGATGATATTCACAGAGTAAAAAATATGAGATTAAAAATAATTGAAGCACTAGAAGATAAGAAAATGATGGAAAGTGTCGGGGATTTAATAGAAAAACTATGACTGGCAAGAAAAAATGCCTCTTGTGTGGTTGCAGTGATCATAAACTTTTGGGATGTAATCGGCACATATCAAGAAAATGTAGTTGTTATGATGAGGATAATTAATTTTAAAATAATTACTTTGGTTTAGGGCCTGATCTTTCATGAAAATTTAAACAACACTTGCACTCTTTTTCACGACATTCTGCTTCACTATGGTGTCCACAAATTCCGCATTCGCAACTATTTGACATGATTTTGATTATTTGATTTAGAATATAATTTATCCTCTAATTTTTGATGTGTTTTAGCTTAAAACAAGATTATTTTTTAGATTTTGTCTTTTTTGCTGGTTTATCTTCTAATTCTTTTTTGATTTCATCTGCCTTGTGCTCTACTGCTTTAATGATTTCTTGAATAATTCCATCTAAATCACTATCTTCAGCTTCTGGCTCTGTAGTACTAGCAATTTCTGTAATTGTATTTGATATCTCAGAACTTACATCTTCAAAGCTTTCAGGATCTTCATATGCTGCATTGTAGAGGTCTTTTAGATTATTTACATGACCAATTACAGCATCAGTTAGTGCTATTGTATAATCAGTTCCATTCACTTTGAATTCTTTTGAACTCATATTGTATTTTCAATAACTTTAGTTTATAATGTTTTCAGCTAAATTATTCACATGTTTGATTGATGATCAAAATATTATGTAATCTAACGCTGAGGCATCACTGATTAATCTAGTGTGTTTTGAACCTACCACATAACCGTTCTTGATATCTTCTACTGGAATCCATCTATTTGTAGAAGAATAATGTCTTTTTTCAGCCAGTTCTCTTTCAATAGATTCAATATCAAATTCTCCTTCTTCAACTTGTTGAGTTGTAAGATGTTTGATAGTTACCATAATTTTTGTAACTTTTACTCGATCACCAAATTTCCATTTGAGTACGGGGTTTTCATCTGAGACTTCTAATACTTTGATCTTCATCTGTTTTTTTCCAAACGCATCACTGCTGATGAGTATTCTTTCATCTGTAAATTCCTCAAAACTCGTTCTTGGATTTACTTCTGCATCAGAAGTTGTCTCTAATAGTGACTCTGTAATTTTTTCACTTAATTCCGTACTTGGTTTTTCTCCAGACATGTATTCACTTGACATCTTATACTTAAAAACGATTTGAGGAAATACTCCGATTAGGCACTAGTTCTCTGTTTTGTTTTAAATGGCATTTTACATTCCTCTAGAAAAAGTTCTTTTCTAGTACCGTCTATTTTTGCAAAAAATTTCCCCTCATACGTACATACACAGTCAGTGATATCCAAGGATTCATCCCATATTTTGAAATATTCTCTTAATTCGCGACTTTCATATTTTCCAATATCAATTCTTTTTTTAGAAAGAAACTTGAATGCTAAAAGCACTTTTCTTTTTTTGTAAAGATCAAAAGTCTTGGTCCAATCTAAACAACGCTCAATTTGATCAAAAGGCACAGGCAATGATGTACTAGTGCCAGATTTTGCCTCTATTGCATACAATGTACTTTCATTCGTATTTACTGCCAACACGTCAGGTAATGCTATACTTGGCGAACCTAGTCTGAATGCTCTCCATTGATCAGAGCCATTGAATCGTTTCACAACAGTGTCTTCCCAGTGATATCCTCGCTGTCTTCGTAGATTTGCAGATTTTTTGTTATCTTTATTGATTTGAGTGATGTTTTTTTCTTCTTGAATTGTAATTGAACCTGACTTTCTTTTCAACATCATATTTTATCTTCTAATGTATAGTAAAGAAGGTAATTAGACAATAACCTGTTAAAAAATACGGCTAACAGATCATTTTATTTGATTAATTCATGTTCGAGATATTATGAAATTTAACATTTAAGTAAGAATTTCTTAAAAAAAATAAAATTGTCTGAATCAATTATTGAAAAACTATTGGAACAACGTGATTCATATCTGAATATGCTAAAACATTTAGATTTTGAACTAGTCATTGATGATGGCTCAGATATTGAAAAAATAGAAAAACTCAAAATCGTCACCATTGATCAAATTAAAAAAGTAGAGCGAGAAATTGCATTTCTTTATTCAAAAAATCCAAAATAGGCACTGAGTTTATCAAACCCATAGAATTATTTCATTTATGCTAGATGTATTGGTGGAAAATTTAGTTCAAATCAAGCAAGAATTTGCAAAAAAATACGCCGGTAATGCCCACATACAAGAAGTATTACCAAAAAATCAATCATCTAAATTTCCTATAGGTGAGAAATATTTGAAACAATTACATGATTTTATGCAAACAAATCCAATTTACTTTAATTCTTATGAACAGCAAATTTTGGATGTAGACTGTATTGTCTATGAAGGAGACATTAACCAATATTGGTTAAACAGTATAAAACACGGTTCTAGTTGTCAACCATTTTATCCTACTTGGGTAATGTCTGCTTTTATTATGGCTAGTGTAGCACAAGAATTAGGGTATTTAGAATTAGTGGATATTGGTTCAGGAGATGGTAGAATTGCATATTGTGGGAACATTATTGGATTAAATTCTCACAGTGTCGAAATAGATGATGTGTTAGTTGAATTACAAAATAAACTTTGTGAATCTACTCATCAAAACTTTAATCCGTTATGTCATGATGCATTAGAGTTTGATTATTCATCGTTGAATCTAAAAAAACCAGTATTTTTTATCGGAGGCCTTGCTCAAATGGGGGGTGATGTTTTAGCCACTAGCATAATTGATAAAATTAATTCAATTACAAATTTAAAAAATGAAACAGGAGTTGTATTTGCAGGAACTCACACTAAACGTCAGTTATCAGGTAATTTAGAAAACGGTGGATGGAGTTCTCTAATTGAAAAGCATGATTTGAAAGTGATTGATACAGTCTCATTACCTACAATTTGGACATTTGATCAAGATGTTGAAACACCATACATTTTTACAGAATTCAAATAACTTGGAAAAAATAATTTCCGTCATTAATACCACATTTTGATATTTTCACTTTTTGCCCAATTATTGGAAGTTTAGAAATATTTGCAATTATCTTAATTGTATTTTCAAATTCTACTAGGCAGAAATACTGTTCATTTTGTCGTGAAAATTCCATAATTTTACCCTCAAAAGGCCCTTCTTTTAGAGAAACTATCCCAAAACAATGATTACAAAATTCTGCAGGGGGCCAAACAATTTTTTTACATTCAGTACATTCTGGAATAAAAAATTCACCTTTATTTAATTTTGATTCAAAACTCATGTTTCTAAAACCAACACTGTTGAGGATGTAGCAGCAGCTGACATGTTGTGAACTAGTCCCACTTTGGGATTGTCAACTTGTCGTTTACCTGCATTTGATTGAAGTTGTTGTGTAATTTCTATTGTTTGCGCTATTCCAGTTGCACCCAATGGGTGGCCTGAACCAATTAGTCCACCTCGAGGGTTTATTTTAAAATTATTTGTATCATGTAATTCATTTATCATATCCATGCCACGTCCCTCCACTGAAAAGCCAAGTGATTCTAATGCCATTGGCTCACAAACAGAAAATGCATCATGTATTTCTGCAACATCAATGTCTTTAGAATTTTTATTTGCCATTTTTAATGCTGTTTGGCCTGCTAGTTTAGTTGACTCCATAGAACTAAATGAATTATTTTTAGTAAAACCAGCAGATGTTGTTTTTTGACCAATCCCTGTAACCCATATTGGTTTGTCAGTCAATTGTTTTGCTTTATCTTCTGATGCTAAAATAATTGATGCACTTCCTGTACACGGTCTTGAACAATTTAATAATCTAAGATCTTCTGTGAGTTTTTTGGAATTTATCACATCATCTACTGTGTATGTCTTTTTTGATAATGCATTGGGATTCTCTTTTGCTTGTTTGTGATTTTTTACAGAGACAATAGCTAGTTGTTCATCTGAAATTGAAAATTCTCGTTTATATGATTTGGTAAATATGGATGCCCAAAAGATTGGATGTTTGTACTCCCCACGAGAATTATCCCATTCTAATATTTGGCCTGGACTATCATACCTCTCAGCACCTGTTATGAGGATCATGTCTGCAAGACCTGATGCAATGTATGAATATGCTGAAACGATAGAATTTGTGCCTGAATTACATAGACTTTCAATAGTATGGGCTATTTTTGGCTGAATGCCTGCCATTTCTGAGAGGATTGGAGAGAGATATTTTGAATTGTTATTAGTTGATACTAAAACTGCATCAATATCATCTCGATTAATTTTCTGATTGTTTTTGAATAGTTCTTTTGCAGAATCCAGCAAAATAGATTCTATTTTTTTATCATCTTTTGTAAAAGGTGTAATTCCATATCCGACTATTCCAACTTTGTTCATATCATTCATCCAAAAATGTTTTCTTGAATAATTCAAAGGAATTCATTGTATTTCCAATTGGATTAAATTGTAAAATTGGCTGATCAATTCCAATATCTACAAAATTATTTAATTGTTCTTTACATTCATCAGGAGTACCAGATATTGCAAGTGATTGCAACATTGCATCTGTAACTAATTTGTGATTTAATTTAAAGCCTGTTTTTTTAAATTCATCATAAATTTCATCAGTTTCTTTTTTAAATCCATTATCGGATAAAAATTTGCGATAAATATCACCTATAGAGACATAAAATGCAATAGTTTTTTTTGCACGTAAATTTGCTTCTTCAGAATTTTCAGAAACACATGTAATTAACTGACATGTGACATCTATCTTTTTCTTTGATTGCATTTTTGATATAGTTTGTTTCATTTCATTTAGAGGTCTTAGATAAAATATTACACCATCTCCCATTTCCCATGCAAGATCAACCATTTTTTTATTAATTGCTGCAAAATAAATAGGAATTTTTATTCTAGTGGGTTTAATCAATAATGTAAAATTATTTAG
>CALFHG010000293.1 GCA_937875805.1 uncultured Nitrosopumilaceae archaeon | reverse complement strand
CCAGATGCTTTAGATAATTCTCTTAGCGGTCTTTGAATTCCATCATAAAGTTGTCCAATAATTCCAGGACCTAATAATACACTAAGTGGGTTTCCAGTACCTACTACAGGCTCACCTGGCTTGAGACCACTTGTTGATTCGTATACTTGAATAAATGCTACATCTCCGGTTAATCGAATTACTTCACCTACTAATTTTGAATTACCTACAGTTACAGTTTCATACATTTTTGCATCAGACATACCGTCTGCTCTTACAGCTGGGCCACTTACCCAAACAATTCTACCTTGAGCTGCCATAATCTAATTTCCCACTCCGAATTTTGCTGCAATTTCTTTCCTTATTAAAGGCTTCAAGCGTTCAATTCTTGCATCGATTGTATTATCAAATGTCATTGTACCATCTTTAGATTTTACTTTAATTCCACCAAGACATTCAATTGTCTCAGAAGATAATTCAGCTCCTGAAAATTGAGATATGGTGGATTGAACAACATCTTTGTCTTTTGTATTTGTGAAAATTGTAACTTCTGAAGTACCTAAAATTTGGATTGCCTCATTTATCAAAGTCTTAACAAGATTTGAGTAATCACCACTACGATCAGCGTTTGCGATTTGCTCTAATGCAGAAGAAAATACTCTCTCAACTGCGTCTTCTAATGCTAAAAGTTGTTTATTTCTAACTTCAATATCTGAAGCACCTGTGATCTGTTTTTCAATCTTGTCAGCCTCTTTTTTGCCATTTGAAATAATTTTATCATATTCACTTTCTAATTTAGGAGTAGCATCATCAAGTTTTTGCTGTGATTCATCTAATCCAGATTTAATATTTGTAAGAATGTTCTTTTCAGTGTTTTTTAGAATTTTGTCAATTGTACTTTCTAATGCAGAATTAGATGTCAATGGGTGCCGTTAAGCCATAATGGATTTTAATGTTTGGGATCAAAATCAGAAAGATATTAAACTCAATGAAAGTACCCAAAATTTGTCTTGGGAACAGCCGATCTAAAACTAGGAACTGTAATTTTACCAAGAAGTGAATCTCCAAGGGCAATTTCAAGATTAACTGAATTTGAATGGTATCACAAAATTGATTCTGCTGGTGATTTGGTTACACCTGAAATCGATGATCTGTTACTAAAAGCACAGCAAACTTTCCAATCAATTGATGATGTCATCAAAGGAATGGGGATTCCTCTAACAGTAGGAATTATGGAGATTCTGTTCAAGGGAACAGTCATCAAGAAAAAAGACTATGAAATTAATGAAATTGAAGAAATGGTAGAGCAATTAAGTAAAGAGGCTCCATCCATAATTGACAAACCAGCACAATTGCTAGAAGACGCAGCAAATGCTAGAGTTTCTATTGAAGAATACAAGTCACTCAAAGATACATTAGAAATAATCAAAAAGATGAAGATGGATCTTTCTGGATTTGGTTTGATGAGACATTTTTTTACAAATCTCTTTATCATAAATTCTACAGACTTTGATGAGATTAGTCGTTCCCTAGAAGAAGTTACAATTTACAAATATGATTTAGAGAATAAAGAGAAATCTGCAATTTTAGTTATTTCAGATACTGCAGACTCTGAAAAAGTTCTCAAAGTTTTAAGAAGTTTTAATTCAAATTCATTTAAAATTCCAGAAGGCTTTCCTCAAATTCCAAGTGATGCTTATGCATTAGCAGAATCAAAAATTAAGGAATTAACTACAAAACAATCTGCTATTAAAAAAGAATTATCAGGAATTACAAAGAAAATTAGAAGAGATATTCTTTCACTTCATGAAAAAGCACTAGTTGCAAAAGAAGTTCTTGAGACTTTGAGAAAACCAGGTGGAACTAAACACTTTGCAGTTATTCAGGGATTTATTCCAAAGAAAATGGAAGCAAAGTTTACAGATTCAACTAAACAATGGATGTCAATTGTTGAGGATATCACAGATCCTAAACTAAAAGAAGAGATTCCAACCTTGTTTGACAATAAACGATTTGTGAGAACTTTTGAAGTAATCACAAAAAGTCAAGGAATTCCAAAAGCTGGAGAGTCAGATCCAACACCTATGATTGCTCTAATGTGGCCAATTTTCTACGGATTAATGTTTGCAGATATGGGTCACGGATTATTACTAATGGCGTTAGGTTTATTGTTCAAATTTAAGGGACAAGGTGAACTATCCAAATGGGGAATGCTCATTGCAATCTCTGGTGCATCAGCAGCTATTGCGGGTGTGGCGGCAGGAGAAGCATTTGGTTTTCATCTTGATCATATGGGTCCACTTGGAGGATTATTAGCAGCAGGTGGAGCATTACATTCTGTTAGTTGGATAGTTGGAATTCTCAGTGTTGCTGAATTAACATTTGATCAAGTAATCAATATTCTAAAAGTTTCATTGTTTATCGGAATTGTACATTTAGTTTGGGCAATGACTCTACGTGTAATTAGATTACTAAAAGATGGACACAAAATGGTAGTATTTACTGAAGCAATTCCAAACATTACACTCTATGGAGGAATTGTAGTTATCATGATGTGTGCAATTGGTTCACAATATGATGTCATGAACATGTATTCCAAAGTTCACACAGAAGCTGTTCCTTGGGTAACAATGTTCCTTGGAGATTGGGCACAAGTTTGGATAATTACTAGAATTTCAATTATCATTGTAATTGCATCAATGGTCATTATGATGGTTGGTGGTGTAATGCATGCAAAGAAACATCCTGAAGACGGAGCAGATCCTGCAAGTGTCATAATGGAAGTTCTCTTAGGTAAGACAGTAGAGAGTTTAGCTCACACAATCAGTTATGCTCGACTTGGAATTATGTTGCTTGTACATGCTGCTTTGTTAATGACAGTAAATAATGCATTTTCATCCCTTGGTGGTTCTGCATCAGGAGCTGCAATGGTAATGATCATTGGAGGTAACTTGGGAATTATGATGATTGAAGGATTAATTGTGTATATTCAGTCACTCAGATTGCACTTGTATGAATTCTTTACAAAATGGTATGTAGGTGGTGCACAACCATTTAGACAAGTTAGACCAGAGTTGATTTACAACCAATTCATTTGGAAGAAAAAATAAAATTAGAAAAATCTAATTATTTTCATAAAGATTTACTGTAACTTTTGTAGTCCATGGTTTTAGATTATCAGGAAATATTACTAGTAAACCACTGTCTTTTTTGATATTTTCACAAGTACCACTATAGCTTTGTTTGTTTATTCCATAGCAACCAGATTCTCTGTAATAATCAAATTCTGAATTTACAAAATTTTCACGTTCTATAGATGAGGATACAAAATATACATCAAAACCCAAATCCCTGTTGTCAGTTTTTACACTATAATCGTATGATGTGGTATCATGTGAAGTACAAATTGGGAAAAATTGAATATATCCATTTTTGATTTTTAGTTGTTGTTCTGAATTATCATAATTTTGATTTTCAATGTTTGGATAAACAGAAACA
>CALFHG010000292.1 GCA_937875805.1 uncultured Nitrosopumilaceae archaeon | reverse complement strand
AGATGAAACAATGATGAGGCTTAATGATGTAATTTACGCATTGCCAGCACTGCCATTTCTAATTATTTTATCTGTAACAATTAGTAATAGCATATTTGTCATGATCGGATTTTTGACAATTTTTGGATGGGTAGGCATTGCAAAAGTGGCAAGAAGCATGTCACTTCAAATAAAAACTCGAGGCTATGTAGATGCTGCAAAAATGATGGGTCAGAAAGATTCTAAAATTGTCTTAAAACATATTGTTCCTCAACTATTACCATATGCTTTTGCTAGTATTGCAATTTCAGTTCCTGCTGCAATTACCACAGAAGCAGGACTTAGTTTTCTAGGATTAGGAGATCCATCATTTCCCACATGGGGACAAATTTTACATGATGCCAATACATTCGGTGCTGCAGCTAGAGGTATGTGGTGGTGGATTATGCCTCCAGGAGTGATGATTGCCATTACAGGTCTTGCATTTGTGTTTATAGGAAATGCACTAGATGCAATTGTTAATCCAAAGTTAAAACGATAATAAAACTAGAGGTCAAATTTTCGAATTAATTCAATGGCACCATCATTCAATTTTATTGAATAGCAGTGTGAATTCACATCATTGATTGCTGCCAAATTGTTAGCAAATACTTTTTTGCTATGACCGCCGTAAGATGCTGTATCGGATTCATCAAAACAAATAGACATTTGTTTCATGTTTAAGTTATTTTTTAAAAGAAAAGCAATAAATTTTTTATAATTTTCAGTATCAACCCAGTCTATGTTTTTTTCTTCACTTATTCCAATCCATATTTCAATAGAGTTTTGATATAGGACCTTTTTTCGTAGTTCTTCTAATGCCATTTTTCATCAACTAAAAATCGGCCTTTTGCATTTTAGAACCACAGCGAGGGCAAGTACCACCTTTGTGTTTGTTGTTACAAACAAGGCAAACATACTTGATTCCACTAGAACCACCTTGTGAACCTGTTCCAAAGAATCCACCACCGCCTCTTTCAGAATCACCCCCAGAGTTTCCCATGCCATTCATTTGTCTTCTTCTCATAATCATAGGGAGTAAAATGAAAATTGCCATTACCAGCCCGATACTGATAAACCAAGGAACCCCAAGATACCCAAGTCCTATTTGTAATCCGATACTAAATACCAAAGAGGCACCTAGAAAAAGATAATATTTTTTGAGTTGAGGATTCAATTCAACAAAAGTACCTTTAAAACGGTTATAAAGTTTCTTCAAATTTCTTCAGGCATGTCAGCAGAGTTTTTTGAAATTTATTCAATTGAAAGAGGAATAGAATTTGCATT
>CALFHG010000291.1 GCA_937875805.1 uncultured Nitrosopumilaceae archaeon | reverse complement strand
TTCATTTTAGCTTCGTTTAACAGCCAAGATCAGTATAATGAAACCTGCAATTTCTATTCCTTCTTCTAGTATTTCTCCAATCATATTCTCTCCAAAAGAATCTACAATATCTCCAATGATTGTATCTCCAACTACAATCAAAGCAAAACCTATAGCTAAAAGTGCCATTGGGGGATACTTTGTTTTTTTGAATGCTTTAGTTGCAATATAGACAAGTGACAATCCTACAATCAGGTGAATTACTAAAATTACATAATGAATTTCCAAACCATTTACTCCTACTTGTAATGATAAATTTTGAATATAATATCTAACTATCATTCTCAGTGTTTGAGAATCCTTTTTGAATTGTTATTTTAGCCATATTTCGTATTTTCAAAGCTCTTAGGAGGTATTCTGAATCTATTTCTTAAACATGGCTTTCAGGCACAAAACATATCAGTATTATTATATACTATAATACATTATAATCGATTATAATGCCAGGAACAACCATACCATGTACTCATGAGACAAAACAAAAACTCGTTGAACTCAAAAATTATCCTGCTGAAACATATGAGCAATTGTTTGTTAGATTAATTTTAAAAATTGAAGATGAGGATGATAATTTATTGACTGATAAGGATATGGCAGATATTCAAAAATCTATTGCAGGAATTGCAAAAGGAAAATACAAGACCCAAGAACAAATGAAAGAAAAATATGGGATGAAATAATCCCGTTATGGAATGGAATGTAATTTATTCAGATAATGTAATAGCAGATCTTGATAAATTAGGTGAAGATTTTGCAAAAAAAGTCATTGAAAAGATGGATGAAATAAAGTTAGATCCATACAAGCAATTAGATAAAATGAAAGGGATACCACTTTACAAATTCAGAATAGGGAATCATAGAGGAATTGTACAAATCATCAATGAAAAATTAATTTTACACGTTGTTAAGATCAAACACCGTTCCCAAGTGTATAAGAAAAAATAGTGTATTAATATTAGAAATTACTATTTTTATCATGGCAGAAATTCCAAAAGTAAATTAACTAAATTCCAATCCTGCCTATCTGCGTCTATTTCTATCCACAAAAAGGTGGCTGAATCCACGTGAAGTTGAATTTGATGTGATGTTGAACTCAGTTCAAAACCCATTTTGATTTCAAAAGTGAGTTTTTGTATCAAAGATACACCAAATATGCAAACGATTGGAAAATAATTTTGGTTTAAGTCTCACAGATTACGTCACTAGTATTTCCACCATCATACAGTCCCACCAATGCATCTACATCACAATCAGAAATGTATGGAAAGTTTGTCTTAATTGTAGGATACATCAAATCTTCAGTAGCAGTAGAGTGTGCCAGACCTAGTGCGTGACCCAATTCATGTCTAATAACAGTCTCAATTGCTGCAGTAGACATTGAATCTACTGAAAAAATTGTAATTCGTGATTTGAGAATTTGATTTTGGGATGCATCAGCAATTGAATTAGTCCAACCTGCAAATCCATCAGCATTTGCAGAATTGGTTAATTCTATGGTGATATCACCCTCACCGGATTTAGATTGAATCACCTCAAAATTTACAGGTACAAACAAACTTGTTTCAGTAGCTGCTGCAGCTTGTAATGCCCCTGTCCACCCTTCATACATGATTGTGGTAGTACCTTTAGGACCTTTACCGAGAAATGAATTATCAATTTCCAATTCTTTTTCAGAAAGTATTGTTTTTGTAATCACCTCTAGAATTTTAGGATCATACTTGTCTGCATTTAACACATTAACTCTAATTGTATCGCCCTCAACTAATCGCCATGAAAGATACGTCTGAATTGTATCACCTTTCAAATTTTGTATTGTATATCCAGTAGATTGCGGCTCTATGGCAACTTGATATTGCTGTCCAGCTAATTCTGCAAATAATATAGAATATCCTCCTGCAATTACTGCAATTGCCAATACGGAAACAATAATTGCCTTGTAATATTTTGTTTTAGCTTTTTCTTTTTCTTTAGTTTCAATTTCTAATGATTTTTCCA
>CALFHG010000290.1 GCA_937875805.1 uncultured Nitrosopumilaceae archaeon | reverse complement strand
TATGCGCCTGTGAAAGGATTAATTGTTCTCAGACCTGATGGATATTCGATTTGGGAATCACTAAGAAGCACATTTGATAAGAAATTTTCAAGAAACGGAATTAGAAATGGATTTTTGCCAATATTAATTCCAGAATCACTATTAGGTAAAGAACAGAAACATTTTGCAGGATTTAATCCAGAAGTATTTTGGGTAACTCATTCAGGAACTAATGTGATTGGAGATAGGCTTGCATTAAGACCAACATCTGAAACATTAGCATATACCATGTATGCAAAATGGATTCAAAGCTGGAGGGATTTACCATTAAAAATTAATTTTTGGAATACTGCATTAAGGGCAGAAATTAAAGCAACAAAGCCATTCCTTAGAACTTCAGAATTTTTGTGGCAGGAAGGGCACACTGTCCACATCAGTCAAGAAGAAGCAGAAAAAGAAGTAATGCAAATTTTAGATATTTACAAAAATACAGTAGAAGAAGAATTAGCAATCCCAGTGATAACAGGCAAAAAAAGTGAGAAAGAAAAATTTGTTGGTGCAGTATATACAACAACCATGGAATCAATAATGCCAGATGGAAAAGCTCTACAAATGGGTACATCTCATTTCCTAGGCCAGAATTTTTCAAAACCATTTGAAGTTAAATTTGCAGATAAAGATAATGTAGAACATTTTGCATGGCAAACATCATGGGGAGTTTCTTGGAGATTGATTGGTGCGATGATCATGGCTCATGGAGATGACAAAGGATTGGTTTTGCCACCAAAAGTAGCTCCAATGCAAGTAGTGATTGTTCCAATTTATAGAAACGATGAAGGAAAAGAAGCAGTCCTTCCAAAAGTAGAGGAAATCAAAAAGGAATTAGAATTAAAAGACATCAGAGTACATGTTGATAGTAGAGAAGGATTATCTCCAGGATACAAATTCAATGATTGGGAATTAAAGGGAGTTCCATTAAGAATTGAAATAGGTCCTAAAGATATTGAAAAACAAAGCATAGTAGTTGCAAAAAGGTACAATCTAGAAAAAATTAGTTTAAGTTTTACAGAAATTGAAAAAATATCTGTAATATTAGACGAAATTCAAGTAGAGATGCTAAAAAAAGCCAAGGAAGAAGCTAAAACCAACACTCTTGAAGTTTCAGATTATTCAGATTTTAAATCAAAAATTGAGAAAGGTGGTTTTTTCAACTCACCTTGGTGTGGAAAATTAGAATGTGAAGAAAAGATTAAAGAAGAAACCGGAGCAGAAATTAGAGTCATTCCGTTTGGAAGTGAAGATGTAAATCAAAAATGCATCTATTGCCAAGAACAAAGTGTGTCAGTCCCAATTTTTGCAAGAGGCTACTAGAATAATACCCACAAATATAATAATAGAAAAAATATAATTTTCAATATTGACTTCCAATCCAGAAATACAATTAGGGATTTCATTACTAGAACAATTTAAAGAAACGCGTAGCAGAACTCTAGAACTTGTAAAAACTTTAGAAAAAGATGATTTTGTTGTTCAAACTGCATTTTTTATGAGTCCACCAAAATGGCACATAGGGCATGTAAGTTGGATTTATGAAACAATCATGAGTAAAATTGATAAAAATTATGAGTTTTATTCTAAAGAATTTTCAGAATATCTTAATTCCTATTATCAACAATTTGGAGTGCCACATGACAAAGGATTGCGAGGAGTAGTCTCAAGGCCGACAACTGATCAAGTTTTT
The DNA here is from genome assembly GCA_937875805.1 of uncultured Nitrosopumilaceae archaeon. GTDB lineage: Archaea > Thermoproteota > Nitrososphaeria > Nitrososphaerales > Nitrosopumilaceae > Nitrosopumilus. The sequence goes on along the minus strand of CALFHG010000290.1, from coordinate 1,802 downwards.
CAGTATTTTAATACGATAAATCAAAAAATGGAAAAATTTATTCAAACTCAAACGTTAAGTGAAGAGGCCATCAAGTTAATCATGACAGGGTTTCATCATGAATGTCAACATCAAGAACTCCTAGTATACGATTTACAACATTTGCTTGCAGAGCAATACACACCGGTAAAGAAAAATGAAATTACAAAACCAATACAAGTTGAAAGAAAATCAATTCACATCAAAGAAGGAATATACATTATGGGAAATAAGGGCAGAGAGTTTTGTTATGATATTGAATTGCCAGAACACAAAGTTTACCTCAATGAATACAAAATAGAGGAATTTCCAGTAACAAACCAACAATATCTAGAATTTATGGAAGATGGAGGATATGACACTTACAAATATTGGTTATCAGATGGATGGGAAAAAGTCAAAGAAAACAAATGGAAATCTCCAATGTATTGGGAAAAAATTAATGAGAAATGGCATGTAAGAGACTTTTTAGGAATCAGAGAAATCAACCCTAATGAACCAGTATGTCATGTAAGCTACTACGAAGCAGATGCATATTGTAAATGGGCAGGTAAAAGACTTCCAACTGAAGCTGAATGGGAAAAAGCTGCTTGTTGGAATGAAGAAAAACAAGAAAAAACAACATACCCATGGGGAAATGAAAACCCAACAAAGGAGAAATGTAATTTGCTTGAATCATATCATTGGGGTTGTTCTGAAATAGGATCATATCCAAATGGAGTTAGTCATTTAGGATGTCAACAAATGATAGGAGATGTTTGGGAATGGACATCATCAGAATTCATAGGATATCCAGGATTCAAGTCAGGATTTGATGAATATAATGACAAATGGTTTACAAATCAAAAAGTTTTGAGAGGAGGTTCTTTTGGCACACCAAAGATGTCCATAAGAGGAAGTTACAGAAATTTCTTCAGATTAGATGAGAGATGGTTGTTTTCAGGTTTTAGATGTGTTGAAAATATTTAGTTTTTTGAGACTAGAGTTAATGAGAAATGAGTATTATCATCTAACCACGTATGATTAATTTTAAAGCCAGTACTTTCAAGAAGTGTTTTAATTTGCTTTAGAGTGTATTTGTGAGAATATTCAGTATGAATTAATTCATTTTTTTCCAAATCTAATGAAAGATTAGATTTTGAAATAATGACAGATTGGTTTACCAAAGATTTCAAATACATTTCAATTCTTTGATCATCATTGTTGTAAATAGAATGATGTGAAAAATTATTTAAATTAAAATCAGCATCAAGTTCATCATTTATTCTAGAAAGGACATTAAGGTTAAATTCAGCAGTAATACCCTGTGCGTCATTATAAGCAGATTCTAAGATGTGTGAATCTTTAACTAAATCTAAACCAATTAAAAATAAATCACCAGATTTCATTGTAGAATTTATTTTGTCTAGAAAATTTTTACCGTCAAAAGGAGAAAAATTACCAAAACTAGAACCTAAAAAGACAATAAGATTTTTTTTCTCATCATAATTCTTCAAAAATTTTAATCCACCTTCGTATGTATCAATGATGCCGGTGATTCGAAGATTATCATAATCCTGTAGTAAGAGTTCTGAGCTTTCAGTTAAAATTTCAGATATATCTATAGGAAAATATTCTGTAATTTGCTGCATTTGAGTGAAAATGTCAAGAATTAGTCTAGTTTTTACTGATGCACCACTTCCAAGTTCAACTAATCTAAAGGATTCATCAATAAATGAGGGTAATTCAGTTTGTAAATTCTTCAAAATACTAATTTCAGTTCTCGTAGGGTAATATTCAGGAAG
>CALFHG010000289.1 GCA_937875805.1 uncultured Nitrosopumilaceae archaeon | reverse complement strand
AAGCAGCTCCAAAGAGAAAGGCAGCACCAAAACGCAGAGCCGCTCCAAAGAGAAAGGCCGCTAAACGAAGTCGTTAAGTAGTCTTTGCTATATTTTTTTAATTCACCCTACTGAATGTATTATGTTTCTAAATTCGAGTTTAGAAACATTCTAAATTGCTACTCAGACATCTTTAGTTCAGGCAAAACAAAAATTTTGACAGGTTTAATTTTTAGGATAATTCGTTTTTCATCATCACGTTTGAAAGGATAATGATCACGGTCCATGTATTGTCGTGTTAGTTTGTCTGCATGTTTGTATTCATAGTCTGGAATTAATTGCTCAACAGTTCCACGAATTGTTACCATGTTAAGGGGATTATCTTTTGATACAACAGATACTGCCACTCTAGGATCACGTAAAATATTTTTGTGTTTTATTCTGCCTTCTGCAGTATTTATCAAAACATAACCATCTTCATAATTTGCCCATACAGGGGAAACTTGTGGTGCACCATCTTTCATTACAGTTGCAATAAAGACCAAGTTTTTTTCTGAAAACAGCTTGATAACTTTTTCATCCATTAATTTTCACAATCCTGAATTGTTGTTGATGATTTTCCAACATTTAGCATTGTAACTGCTTTTTCAGAGTGTTTTTTGTATATTTTTTGTCCTAGTACAAAAAATGAATTGATCGGTTTCAGGTGATTTAACATGTTGATCTCAGAGATTATTTTGTACTAGATTTTTCAAGAACATTAGTCATTGCTCTATTCATAATTTCCATTACAAGGTATTGTGAATATTCTACAGATTTTTTTCCCTTTGATTTTGTAGTTTTTGGAGTCAATCCTTTGAGAAGTTTTTCAATTTTCATCGAAGTGTTATTGATGGTTTTTGAATATGTGGAATCAAAATCCTCAGGAGTCTGAAAATCCAACAATTTTGTAGATGTACTGTAGAATTTCGTAATGGCTCCACGAGATTCTTCAATTCTTGCGATTTCTATCAATCCAGATACTTTTAGAATTTCTAAATGATGACGGACAGTGGTTAGGGCTTTTTTGTATCCTGTCTTTTTGAGAGCAGTAGAAATCTGATCAGCTGATAATGCTTGATGGTATAGAATTTCAATAATTTTTGCCCGTGCAGGGTCGTCAATTGCACGTGCGTGTCCAATATTTGTTGTAACAATACGGTTAACTTTGATTTGCTTTTCTAGTAATGTAGACATACAGAATTACCTTACAGAACCGATCTAAAAGATCCGTGTATCATATTTTTTTGTCTAATCGCATCAATTTTTGTTTACTTTAATAAATATTGGACCGCTATCATAATGATGCTATCCAGTACAATGTATCTTGTACCGTATTCAATATTATTGATAGCACTACAATGAATATGGTATAGGATGAATAATTATTGTAATGGTTTTAAAATTTCAAAAAATATCAAAAAAGGTAGATCATAGAAAAGATGTTGTCAAATCACCCATCAGGACGACATTTGTCAAAGGGTCAAAAATATAATTCGAGTTGTACAGTATGTGTTAGGAGTAAATATGATTAAGAATTAGATGAGAACACTATTGCTTGTTTAATATCTGCAAGTCGTTCATCAAATATTTCAGAAATAGTATTCATCATTTGAAAAGTAGATTCAGTATTCATAGTTTGTTCAGTATCAATGAACTTGTTTTTCATGTATTCAGTAGATTTTGCAATAAATGAATGATATACCATTCCAAATATACAATCATCAGAATGTACATCCCAATTTGCAGAATTTACCATGTTGGTATAAGATGGAATTTGATTGATTGCTATATCCAATAAAGTCTCTAGTTCTTTTTTATCTTCAGAGTCCATACTTTACAACTCTGATAAGGCCTAAAGAGTATTTCCAGTTAATTTCTCATATGCAATCACATAACGCTGAGTCATCTTTGAAATAATCTCTTGTGGAATATCAGGTGCAATTGGTTCTTGACCTGCTTCACGTGCATCATCGAATTGTTTCTGATATCCATTGGCAGTTAACCAATCACGTAACAGTTGTTTGTCATATGCCTCTTGAATTTTTCCTATTTCAAAGGAATCTTTTGGCCATAAACGGTATTCATCAGGACCAATGGAATCACCTAATGTGATTTGACCATTTAACAATCCAAATTCCAATTTTAAATCAGCCAG
>CALFHG010000288.1 GCA_937875805.1 uncultured Nitrosopumilaceae archaeon | reverse complement strand
GTGTGATTTGTTTTTCATCACCATATGTTGTAATAGTCATTTTAGAATATTCTGAATTATCAGTTACTCCTACTGAGATACTGTCAATATTGAAATTTCTAGATCTGAAAAGATGAGTTACCTTGAATAAAATTCCTGGTTTATTTTCAACTAAAATAGAAAGTATTGCCCACATGTTAAATCACTAAGATGGTAAAACCATATCTGCAAGAGAAGTTCCAGGAGCTACAAATGGCAATACATCTTCTTCAGGATCAATTGGAATATCAATTACTGTTGCAACATCACTGCTTAATGCAGTTTTAATTGCCTTTTCAAGTTCATCCATTGATTGCGCTCTAATTCCCTGAGCACCATAAGACTCTGCGAGTTTAACATAATCAGGACAGCTTTTTTGGTCCACACCAATCATTCGTCTATCATAGAAAGTTCTCTGCCATTGGGCCACCATTCCCAATGTAGAATTATTTAAAATAAATACAATCACAGGGATATCCTCCAATACTGCAGTTGCAAGGGAATTTTCAGTCATTGCAAAACTTCCATCACCTGCAATATCTACAACTGGGACATCAGGTCTTGCAACTTTGGCACCAATTGCTGCAGGAAATCCCCAGCCCATAGTGCCAAGTCCAGTTGAACTAAAGAAAGTGCCAGGTTGAATTACATCGTAAAATAATGAGGCCCACATTTGATGTTGCCCTACTTCAGTAGTTATTACAGATTCTTTTGGTAAGACTTCACGAAGTTTACGTAAAATTTTAGCAGCACCCATTTCACCTGGATGAATCTTTAAATTTTCTTTCCAGTAAGCTTTGGTCTCTTTGACATGTTTAACCCAAGGAGACTCGTCTGTTTTTTTAATAGCACGCTGTAAAAGTAATTTTACCATCACTCTGAGATTCACTTTAACATCTCCAATTACAGCAATTTGTGCAGTTTGATTCTTACCAATTTCTGCAGGATCAACATCCATGTGAATAATTTTCAATCTCTTCTCAAATGCCTCAAATGTTCCAACAGACCTATCAGAGAAACGAGTTCCAATTGCCAATACACAGTCAGCTTCTGACATCATTTTGTTTGCCTCTGCATGTCCATGCATTCCAATTGGACCTAATGACAAAGGATGATTTTCAGGAAATGCACCTTTGCCTTTGAAGGTAGTTACTACAGGAAGCATGAGAGTTTCAGCAATAGATTGTAATTCAGCAAATGCTGATGAGATTATAGTTCCACCACCAGCTAAGATAATTGGTTTTTCAGCGTGCAATAACATTTCAATTGCTCTTTCAACATTAACAATATCAGGATCTGCCCAAGGATGATATCCTCGAATTTTAAATTCATCTGGAAAATCCATAGGTTCTTCATTTTGCTGTACATCTTTTGGAATATCAATTAACACAGGTCCAGGTCTTCCAGATTCTGCAATAAAGAATCCTTTTCTTACAGCTTCTGGAACTTCACTAGCAGATCTTGGTTGAAAAGCATATTTTACTACAGGGTTTGACATTCCAATAATATCACTTTCTTGAAATGCATCTTTACCAATCATTGCAACAGGTACTTGACCAGTTACGGCAATCATTGGTGAGGAATCAGCTTGTGCAGTTGCAAGTCCAGTTAAAATGTTAGTAGCACCTGGTCCGGATGTTGCAAAACAAACACCTGGTTTTCTACTAACTCTACCAAAACCATCAGCCATATGAGATGCTGATTGTTCATGTCTTGCCAAAATGTGTCTAATGTCACATCTGGCAAATTCATCATACATTGGAAGATTTGCACCTCCAGGTAATCCAAATACTTGTTTGACGCCTTCTTTTTCCATAGCCGTCATCAAGGCCTTTGCACCACTCATAGTTTCCATTTTATTAATCAAATTTCTTTCCATAATTTTAAGTTAGTAAATTTTTGGGTACACTATAGTAGAATGACAACAGATAATTCTTTGTCAAACATTCCAGTTAATTTTTTGTTCATTGAAATCAAGAAAATAACCAACTAATAATTAATAAAGATTCTCTGAAAAATAATCGTGATTTTAGTCATAATGGTACAGAAGACTTAAACTGAAAAATTTACATGCAAAATTGGTTGTTTTGAGCGATAATGAAGAAATTATTAATATTATTGAAACATTATTCCAATCTGGAATAACAAAAGATCTATCAAAACTTAGAGACATACATCTGAATGATTCTAAATTTTCCAGTTTTAGTGATTTACCACCATATGATCTTAAAGATTATCAAACCACAATAGAGCTTGAAGAATTACGATTCATAAGTATCTCAGATTATTCATATGAAATTAAAAATCCAAAAATCAGTGTGTATGGAGAAACTGCAGTAGTTGCTTTAGAATTAATTCAGAAAGGAATGTTAGTAGATAACAAAGCGTACACGGGAGAGCACATTGTAATTACTGGACGTGCAACATTTGTGCTAGTAAAACAACCAACATGGAAAATTGCACACATTCACCTATCAAAAATTGATGGATGATTATTTTTTAGCAGGATTTTGAATATTAGATTTTGGAGGATTTGATTTATTCTGATTAGGGTTGTTTGATTTATTCTGATTAGGGTTGTTTGATTTATTCTGATTAGGGTTGTTTGATTTGTTTTGGTTAGGGTTGTTTGATTTGTTTTGGTTAGGGT
>CALFHG010000287.1 GCA_937875805.1 uncultured Nitrosopumilaceae archaeon | reverse complement strand
TGGGACGATTACATTCACATAGACATGGGAAATCACATTCTATTAGACCAGCTGTACTTCGTGCACCTTCTTGGGTTACACATAGTACTTCAGAAGTTGAAGAATTAGTTATAAAATATACCAAAGATGGACTAACCCCAAGTCAAATAGGAATTAAACTAAGAGATCAACATGCAATTCCTTTAATCAAATCAGTCACCAATAAAAAAATGGGTCAAATTTTAGAAGAACATGATTTGAAAGCTGAAATGCCTGAAGACCTAGAAAACATTGTTAAAAAAGCAGTAAATCTCCAAAAGCACCTCAAAACAAACAAGGGAGACAATAGAAATGTTAGATCTTTGGAATTAATTGAAGCCAAAGTTCACAGACTATCAGTCTACTACAAAAGAATTGGAAGAATTGCTAAAACATGGAAGTATAAATCCGTGGTTGCTCAACTAGAGTAATGACAAAGTCACTTGATGAATCACTTTCCTTTTTCAAAGATAATATTTTAGATTGCATAAAATCAAAAAAATCAATTTCTGTTACAACCCATATTGACTGTGATGGATTAACATCAGGCAGTATCATCACTAAAGCCCTAATCAGAGCAGGTGCCAATTGTACAGTTAGGACATCAAAAGAATTTAGTAAAAATATTCTAGAATCTTTCAAAACAGATTCCAGAGATTTTCATATAGTAACTGATCTAGGAGCAGGTTTTGCAAATGAATTAGATAAAACATTGGGAGATAATTGGATTGTTTTAGATCATCATCAAATTCCTGATGAAGAGATAGATAATCAAAATGTCATAAATTCATGGAAATATGGGATTGATGGCGGAACTGAAATTTGTGCTGGAGGAATGGCATATCTTGCATCAATGGCACTTGATGAAAGAAATTCAGATTTGTCTGCAATTGCAGTTGTTTCAGCTTTAGGCGATAGACAAGACCAGGGAGAACGAAAATCATTTACCGGTAAAAATTTTGAGATTGCCAATACTGCCAAAGAACTAGGTCTGGTCGATATTGATTTAGATTTATTGTTAGTTGGAAGAGAAACAAGACCACTTGCAGATGCCTTGGCATTTACATCACAGCCATTTATTGAAGGATTAACCTGGAATAAAGAAGCATGTTTTTCAGTCCTAAATTCATCTGGAATTAATCTCAAAGAAGAAGGGAGATGGAGAGTCCCAGCGGAACTAAATGAAGATGAAAAAAGGCAAGTTATTGAATCAATCACCAAATTTGCATCTGGAAAAAATACTACTGAAATAATGTCAGAATTAATTGGATATACCTATACATTTCCAAGAGAAGACAATAGAAGTTTCTTGAGAGACGGAAGAGAATTTTCAACTATGTTAAACTCATGTGGAAGAATCAATCGCTCAGGAGTAGGAATGGCAGTATGTATGGGAGATAGAAATAAGATTCTAAGAGAAGCAGAAACTATTCTAACAAATTATAGAAAGATGATCCGAGAATACATGAACATTCTATCAAATGAAAGATGGAGAATTTCTGAAAGTGAGACATGTATTATGGTAAATGGTGAAGACATAGTTCCAGAAACAATGACAGGTACCATGTCATCATTAATTGCAGGATCACCAAAAAATTCTGGAAAAATTGTAATTTTGAGAACCAAGGCTGAAGAAAATACGATCAAGTTCTCATCAAGAAAATCATTTGGGTGTACATCAGACATCAATCTTAGTGAAATAATGAGTGCAGGGGCTAAGAAATTCAACGGTATCGGAGGAGGCCATAATGCTGCTGCAGGAGCAAAAATAACTAAAGACAAATTAGATGAATTTCTTAACTATTTAGAAGTAAATGTCATTAACGTGTCAAGTTCAGGTAATTCTCAATAACATATCAAAAGAAAAAGCTGAAACGGTGAAAAAAGCCCTAGAACCAGATAATGTTGATTTTCCCGAGGGATTGAGTCTTAATGTTGAAAATGTAGATAACAAACTAGTTTTTAATTTTGAAAGTAAAAAGAATATGAAACAGCTCACTGGTACAGTTGATGAAGTGATGGAACATATCCAAGTTGCATTAAAGGTGATAGAATAATGCTAGATCCAAAACTAATCAAAGAAAAACCACAGATTATTCGAGACATGCTCAAAGATAGAGCAGTTGATTTTGATTTAGAAACATTAATTGAATCTGATCAAAAAAGACGTGAATTAATAATTAAAACTGATGAATTACGAAAAAAGAAAAACCAAGTAGCATTAGAAATTTCTCAAAAAAAGAAAGCAGGTGAAGATGCCTCAGATATTTTATCACAAATGAAAGATGTTTCAGCACAACTTACAAAATTAGAATCAGAGCAAGAAACAGTTGAAAATACATATTCTAAATTAGCATTTACCATTCCAAACCTTGTTCATGAATCAGTTCCTGTTGGAGCAGATGAAAGTGCAAATAAAGAAATCAAAAAATGGGGAGAAATTCCAAATTTTGATTTTAAAATAAATGACCACATCGATATCTCCGAGAATTTAGATTTAGTAGACCTAGAAAGAGCTGCAAAAGTAGCAGGGGCTAGATTCTATTATTTGAAAAATGATCTTGTAAGATTAAATCAATCATTAATTCACTACGGATTAGATTTTCTAGCAAAAAAAGAATATTCGCTTATTCAACCACCATATATGATTAATCGAGAATCTATGGAGGGAGCTGTAATTGCAGACGATTTTGAAGAAGTAATTTACAAAATTGAAGATGAGGATCTATACATGATTGGAACATCAGAACACGCCATGGCAGCAATGAGGGCAAAAGAAATCATAGAAGGAAAAGATTTGCCTCTAAGATATGCAGGTGTTAGTCCATGTTTTAGAAAAGAAGCGGGAGCACATGGAAGAGATCAAAAAGGAATTTTCAGAGTTCATCAATTTGAGAAAATTGAACAATTCGTATTTTCAAGACCTGAAGATTCTTGGAAGGAGCATGAAAAAATGTTAGCAGTAGCTGAAGAATTTTATCAAAACTTGGAAATTCCTTACAAAGTGATGTTATTATCATCTGGAGATATGGGAAAAATTTCCGCCAAGACTTACGATATTGAGGCCTGGATGGCAGGGCAAAACGCATACAGAGAAATTGTTTCATGTTCAAATTGTTTAGAGTATCAAGCAAGACGATTGAAAATTAGATTTAGAGATAAAACAAATGAAGATACACAGTACGTGCACACATTAAACAGTACATTGGTAGCCACAACTAGAGTTTTAGTATCAATTATGGAGAATTTCCAAACCAAAGATGGGCACATAAGAATTCCTAGTGTGTTACAAAGCTATATGGGCAATCAAAAAGAGATCTAGTGATATACCCTTATATTTTGGGTTCAAAAGTCGTTAAGAATTGGCACGTAGAAAAGGTCGAATAAAGGACAAGTGGCGAGATAAACGCTGGGTGCAAGTATATGCGCCAGACTCATTCAACAATGTCCCAATTGCATATGTTCCAATTACAGATGATGAAAATGCAGTAGGTAGGGTTTTAGAAGTTACACTATATGATATTCTAAAAGGAGATCCCTCACAACATCAATTCAAAATATATTTCCAAATTAACAATGTTGAAGGAGATAAGGCAACAACAATTTTCAAGAGATATGAATATTCAAAAGAATTTTTACGTAGTTTAGTAAGAAGAGGATCATCAAAAGTCAATTTCAGTATAGATGTTAAAACAAAAGACGGTTACATCTTTAGAATTAAATTACTCGCTCTAACTTACAAGCAACTAAATACATCAAGACAACATGCTCTCAGATTAATTGCTCAAGATGTAATTAGGAAAACAATTCCAGAAATGACAATTGACCAATTTGTTCAAGCAACATGTTACAGTAAAATTAATTCAGATATTATGGCAGCATTCAAGAAAGTAATTAGGGTAAGACATGTAGGTCTAGAGAAAGTGAAACTCGTTAGAACTGCAGACAAAGAAACAAAGTTGCTAGTAGCATAATCAACAAGAGATATTCTTTTACAATCATGGCACATAAGATTGAAATTACAATTGATGTAATTGTCCATGCAACAGAAGATATTTTAAAATCTATCAATCTTTTGAAGATGTTTTAAATCTGAAAGAAGATGATTTTGTACTTGAAGAGGTGGAAGGACATTATGAAAATCCCATAATCATGTTAAAGGCAAAAATAGTGAAAATGCAGGCTCAGGATTTGATGAGTAAAATACTTGAACTTTTACCAGATGAACAAATCAAAGAATTAATTGAAGAAATCGAGGAAAGGACAGTTGATTCAAGGTTTCATATGAGATTAGACAAGCAAGAATTAATCAAAGGGAATTTAGCAATTAGAGAAAAAGACACAATAAAATTGAAAATTCACTCACCGATTTACAACAAAAAAGATACAGTCAAAATATTTACAGAGATTTTTCAAATTGCCAACTAGATTAATTAGGAATAAAAAAACTACACAATTTGGGAATGAGGAAATATTAGCCGCTCCAGTCTGAGCGAAAGCTTTGAAGAAGCCGCGACGAACCGACCCATATCATCGATCAATTGTTTTAACTCATTGATTTTGTAGATTATTCCATGGTATTATTTTAAATACGGATAAACAAAAACCCCAATATCGTGTCGGATTATGATGTTATAATAGCAGGAGGAGGTCTTGCTGGAACTATTACCGCACAATCAATTTCACATTATTCAAATCAAAATTTAAAAATTTTAGTTATTGATAGAAATACAGAATTTCTACCAGGTCGAAAATCACTTGCTGGATGGGTATGTGGAGATGCATGCTCCAAAGAAGCAGTTGATTTTATGACAGAGAGAATCAAAGTTGAATGGACTAAACCAGAAATTGAACACAACGTAAAAGGAGTCATGGCATTCTCACCAGATAAAGAAACTTCAATTCCTTTTGATGGGGATGGATTTATGTTAAATCGTCAAAAATTACCAGAAATTCAAAATGAAAGATGTAAAAAAATGGGTATTGAATTTGAATATGAAATTAATCTAACAGGTTTAATTTACGAAGGACAGCAAGTAGTTGGAATACAAGGTATAGATAACAAAACAAAGCAACCATTCAAAAAAACATCAAAAATTGTAATTGATGCAACAGGAGTCACATCAATGCTTAGAAATGGACTTCAGAACTCTACTAAAGTTGAAAAAAGAATCGATAGAAGAGATTTGGAATCAACTGGAAGATACATCATGCATTTTGAAAAAGGACAAAAGGATCTTACAGAATTTGATCCAGACTATTGTATTATTCATTTAGATCAAGATATTGCACCTGGGGGATATGGATGGGTATTTCCAAAAGGAGATACAAAAGTCAACATCGGTTTAGGTGTTGAAAAATCTCTGTTAGATAAACGAAACAAACGACTCGGTAAGAAAGATAATGTTGAATCACTAATGAAAGAATATCTTCATCGAAATGTTGCAATCAAAAATGCAAAACTATCTGAAGAACCGCAAGACATTAACAATAATTCAGGAATATTCCAAGTTTCAGTTAGAAGACAAAATGATTGTATGGTATCTGGAGGATACATGATGGTTGGAGATTCTGCATGGATGCCAAAACCAATTGATGCTGGAGGCATAGGACCAGCTTTGATTGCAGGTACAATTATTGGAAATAATGTTGCACAAGCATTAGAAGCAAACGATGTTTCTGAAGCAAATTTATGGCAATACAATTTAGATTACATCAAAGAGTATGGATACAAAACTGCAGGTCTTGAACTCTTTAGAAGATTAATTCAACAAATGTCTAATGAGCAAATTAGTTATGGGATGAAACACTTTTTGGGCAAACTTGATGCTGAATCAATTAGTAAAGGTGAACATCCAGACTTTTCAGGACTAGGAAAAATTGGAATGATAATTAGAGGTGCAATGAATAAAACAGTTGCAAACGGACTCAGATATACTTCTAAAGAAAACCAATGGTTAGTGGAACATTACAATAACTATCCAAAAAATCCATCAGGGTTTGATGAATGGAACAAAACACTACATCAAAGACTAGAGGAAGCATTTACCAAAATAGAATCATTTGATTCTTAGATCTAATATTAAATATTGTTTGAATCATTGAAAACATACTGTGATAGAAACACAATATCTTGATTGGAATAATTCAATTGAAATTCTAAACAAGGCATATGAGGCAGATCTTTTTGTGATTATAATAGGCCCAAAAGGAACTGGAAAAACATCTCTAGTTAGAGATTTTGCCAAAAATAAAAATATCAATCTAGAATCCATCAATTTTAGTTTAAGAACCAGAGAAAGTCATTTGGTTGGAACTAAAACGCTAACGGATGGAACAGTCAGTTTTGATGAAGGTCTGTTAATCAAATCAATGAAACGTGGAGATATGTTGTATCTAGATGAAATTAATTCAGCTGAAGCAGATGTGCTACTCAGATTAGATGAAGCATTAGATGACAGACGTCAAATCGTATTAAAAGAATCAACGGGTGAAGTTGTTAAAGCAAAAGATAGTTGGTTTGTAGTTGCAACAATTAATCCATTATCACATAGTGGAACAAAAGAATTACCACCACAATTACTAAGCAGATTTCCAGTACGAATTAGATTAGAATATCCACCAGAAAATATTGAATTAGAAATTGTAAAAAAACACGTTTCAGGAAATTATGATTCAGAAATAATTCAAGCAATCAAACTAGCAAATACATTAAGACAAGCTGCAGCAGTTGAAGAATTATTTTATTCACCTAGCTTAAGGGAAACAATTGCTTTTGCTAAATTATTAGACAAAGGAATGTCACCAAAAAAAGTAGCTGAAATTGTTTTTGGAAATGTCTATACACAGTGGGGCGATATAGAATACCAAAAAGTAAGTGACATCATAACTTCAATGTTTGGAAACTAAATGCAAACAATTCAACTTCAAAACGATTCTTTAGTTGAAATAGCAACTTTTCTTGTTAGAAGATGGTCTGAAAAAGACAACATAGTAATAGAAATTTCAGATAAAACAGAAACTAAAACACGTCTAAAAGAAAATAAAGTAATCTTAACTCCATTAGAAAAAAGAATTGGAAATGATTTCCAAAAATATCGTCAATTTAGAACCTCACTATGGTATGAGGGTATGAGAATAAAATACTGTAAAAAAATTCTCAGTGATGATCATGCATTTGGGTTTATTCTCAATACAATGGAAACTCAAAGAATTGAGCAATTAGGAAGAAAGATTTGGAAGGGAATGGATGAAGAAATTATTTTTAATTATACCTACATGCTTGTGGCAAGACCACAACTACATACAGTTTATGGAAAAGCAAGGATTGTAGAGGCATTTTATCAATATTTTATGTTTGGTGTTTTGAAAGGGGAAATTCAATCAAGTAACTTTGAAAAAATAAAAAAAGCATCAACATTTGCAAAATCAATTGTTAACCAAGCAGTAAAAGAAAAACAAAATACTGATTGGGTTGAAAAAAATGTTACTGAAATTATAAAAATATTAGATATTGATTCTCTCCTAACAATTCCAATTTCTCTACCATTTATGAAAGCAGGAATGGCATTATCAGAAGAAGAACTACTAAAAGTGCTTAAGGTAATTTCTAAAAATAAAGAAGGAGATTTAGGCAAAATTGATCCAACATCCGTCATTCGAGGAGATGATGTTTATGATGAATACAAAGTACTAGTAGATGAAAATAAAAAAACTGAAAACAAAGGATTAGCAACTGAAACAATAGGGATTCAAATCCCATCAACGAGAAATATTGATGAAACAACAATCTATGATATGAGTTTGATTAATGGATTAAAAACAAAATTCAAAGAATGGAAAACAGGTTGGAGAGAACAACATCTTAGTTCAGGAGATGAATTTGATGAAGAGAGTTACATAGAAGGTAACGAACCATTTTTTACAGATATTAAAAAATCAATTAAAACTAAAATTGTAATTCTACTAGATCATTCATCTAGTATTGCATCAGATGCAATTGAATACAAAAAAGCAACTTTGGCATTATGTGAAGTATTATCTTTTCTCAAAGTAAAATTTGCAGTCTATGCATTTAGTACTGAAAATAGATCAATGGTTTGTTGGTCAATTAAACCAGAAAATGTAAAATGGAATAATATAACTGCAAAAAGATTAGCACAAATTGTTGCTAACGGTTCAACGCCATTAGCTGAAGTCTATGACAAAATGTTCCCAATTTTACAGTCAAAGAGACCAGACATTTTTTTGACATTAACTGATGGAGAACCATCAGATCCGGATGCAGTAAGAAATATGACCAAATCTTTTAAAAATTTAGGAATTAGCATGGTTGCTTTAGGACTAGGCCCAAATACTGTAAGAGCCATCACTATAGCAAATAATCTTAGACATTTAGGATATGAAAAAACCATGGCAGTTAGTAGACTGAAAGATATTCCAAATAAGGTCATCAGTATTTTAGATGTGTAAGTTAAAAATTGAAAATGAAATAATTTCACATTACATCAGATATTTTATATGAGTAAAAAATGGACTGCATCCAGAGTAGAATATGTCACAAAACGAATTCGATAAATCACTGCTTGAAAAGTTTGAACAAGAAATTTGGAGTAAAATTCCTCATCTAGAAGAAGGTAAAGTAGTTAATGCAACACCATTGATTGATCTTACAAGTGATTTTAAGGAATGTGCAAAAAATCTCTACAAACTAGATATTTCAGATTTAGACTTGAAAATATATGGAAAATTTGATGCTAACTTAGTGTCAGGTTCAATCAAAATTAGACCTGCTATTCACATCATGCATGATGCAATTAAAACTGGAAAACTAAAAAGTAATCAAACAATAATTGAAGCAACATCAGGGAATTTTGGAATAGCACTTGGACAAATGTCAAAAATAGGATTAACAGTTGTTTCACTAGTTTCAAGAAAATTACAAGAAGGAGTCTTTAAGGAATTAAGAAATGAAAATATTCGCATAATGGATCTAGATATGGATATTTGTCCTGCTCCGGGAATGAAAGATAGTGATGCGGATGCATTAGTTGCAAAAGCTACTGCAGCAAATATTCGTTCTCAGTTAGCAGAATTAGGTTTTGATCCTACAATTTATGATAAATCAATTTCTGAAGTTGAAACATTGTTGGCTGCACAAGACATAATCAATTTAGCAAAATTACTTTCAAAAATATATGGTTGTTTTTGTCCAGAACAATACGATAATGAATTAAACATTGATGCTCATAAAACAATTACAGCTGTAGAAATTGACCAACAATTACATGAAAATAATGATTCATTAGAAAACTATAGAATAATATGCTCATTTGGAACCGGTGGTACATCTGGAGGATTAAGTATCTACATGAATCAAAAATATGGAAAAAAAGCAATACATGTAGTGTTCCCAATTCCAGGTCAAGATGTTGCAGGAATTAGAACAAAATTAAAAGCAAATGGACTAAAGATGTACAATCCAGATACATATGCTGCTCAACATGAGGTTGATTTTGGACAAGCAAAACATTTGCTAAAATTTTTTGTAGATAAAGGTCACAATATTGGTGAAAGTACAGCACTTGCATTGTATACTATTTTAGAAATGGTAAGTGATGGCGATAAGGGGAAATTTGTAGTTGTAGTAGCTGACGGTATAGAAAAATATAGAAAAAATCTAGAAGCAATGTCAGCCAATAAGCGTATTCAAGTTTCTTTAGAAGAAGCAGTATCCAGCATTCAAGAATATGATAAAATAATATGGGTACATCCTTCATATACACCAAAAGAGGAAGGAATTGAAATTATTGCTAAATCTTTAGGTGTAGATAAAGAAAAAATTGCAATACCAAAAGCAAGTACTATCAATCAATTATTATCAACACAGCAAATTCCTGAAGATCTTAGCAAAGAACTAGATGGATCTAAAGGTAAATCATTACTAATTTGCATGGCTGGAAATACGTCATTAATGACTGCCCAAATACTTGCAAGTAAAGGCGTAACAACTGAAAGCTTGAATGGAGGCATAACGAATTTGCCTGAAGGGCAAGGTAAAAATCCCGGTGAATTTATCAAAGCAGCTACAGAATAAATCTTGAAATGTCTTTCAATTTCTCAACCATTTGCTGATTTAATTATTTCAGGAAAAAAAAGTATAGAATTAAGAAATTGGAATACTAATTTCCGAGGAGAGTTTTTAGTTCATGCTCCATTAAAGATAAGAATGGATGATGCTAAGAGATTAAAAATTAATAAAAAATTTATCACAGGTTCAATTATTGGTAAAGTTCAGCTTTATGATGTAAAAAAATACAATTCAATAAAAGAAATTAAGTTAGATCAAAAATTTCATTTCTCAATAAAAAAATTCCAAACCAAAACTTTTGGATTTTTGTTAAAAAATGCAAAACCGTTAAGAATTCCAATTCCATGGAAAGGTCAATTAGGAATCTTTGATGTAAATTTTCCAAAAACTAAAATTAAAAACAAAGAAATTGTATCAGATATCATAGATGAAGAATATCGTTATCAATGGATTGGACATCATTAGAAAAATCTAAAATTTCTAAAAAAATTTGGCTAGTATATATAAAGCCATATATAAAGACCCTCGACATGCCTCAAACAAAACCTATTGTTAGTTTAGAAAATGTTGTTGCATCTGCATCAGTAGATCAAAAAATAGATCTTATTGAAATCACTAAAAAATTTCCAGATACAGAATACAATCCAGAACAGTTTCCAGGACTCGTTTTTAGATTAACTAAACCAAAAACTGCCACATTAATTTTTAGAACAGGAAAGATGGTGTGTACAGGAGCAAAATCTGAAGAGATGGCAGTTAAGGCAGTCAATACTGTTGTTCAAATGTTACGAAAAAGTAAAGTGAAAATAAAAAAGGATGCAGTGATTACGGTTCAAAATATGGTAGCTTCAATTAATCTTGGTGGTAAAATCCATTTAGAAAAAGCGGCTCGAACTTTAGCTAGAAGTATGTATGAACCAGAACAGTTTCCAGGACTAATTCATAGAATGGTTGATCCAAAAACAGTGATATTATTATTTGCGTCAGGAAAACTAGTATGTACAGGAGCAAAAAACGAATCAGATGTTTATCGTTCTGTTCACAATTTACATGCACTATTAGAAGAAAAGAATCTAATGATGTATGATCAATGATTTTGGGACATTTTAGAAATTGACTGAAGATATTTTTGAGGAACAAAAGATCAAATTAACTCCTGAAACAGGCTTTAATTTAGTTGGGATAGATTATTTTGAAGAACCAGGTAATCAATTGTATCTAGTAGAGCATTTTGAAATGTATCAAGATGCTCTAAATGCAAAAAAGGATCGAAAAAATCAGGATGAATATTTTGTGCTTTACAAAGGAACAGGAAATGAATTTTTTCATAGATAGATTAGAAGAATCATAAAACTTTACTAAATTTTACACGATCTCTTATCATTTGGTTTAAAAATCAAAAAATGATGCCTAATGAAACAGGGGATTTAATTGATACATTATATGAAAAGGAAAACCCGGTGAAATCTCAACAAATATCTAAACAAATCATTCGTAATAGCCCAAAGGCAAAATATCAAATTTTTGATGAGGCAGAGTTTACACGTGGAAGAGAGGTTCTAGGGGATCTTATTGTACATGGTATGATGGCCTCAGGTGGTACGGATATTGACTGGTTAATTGAACATAGAGGAGGATTCATCATTTTAGAATTCAAGGGATTTCATAATGATAAAATTAACATAGCAAAAGGGCAGATGATAGCATACGAAAAACTGCATGAAAAATTAAACATGGCAACAAAATGTTATCTTTACGTAGTTGGATGTGATGATATTGATTTTTCTAATCCAGATTCAAAGATATGGATTTTTGAAATGAATCAATGGAAATCTGGTGCAATACCAAAGAATACTACGGACATTTATGGTGACGATACTGATAAACAAAACAAATTCATTGTTTATCGTGAATACATGAATGAAATTAGTGTAGAGAAATTACGAGATTTGGTAGATTCACATTGGAAAGAATTTGAATAAATTATGCAGTAAATGAAAATGTATCAGATTTTGTTTCTTTACCATTATCTACTTTAATTGTATAAGTACCAGATTTTTCCCAGCCATCACCTCCTGCAATTGCTAAGGTTGAAAATTGTCCACCATTTTTCAACGATATTTGTTCTGTCCACACAAGTTTATTATTTTGATTCTCAATTGAGAGATTTACAGATCCTATAGAATCAGATACTCCATTGATTGAAATCAAATCCTTTTTGTTATATGATTCTAAATCAGTTTGAATTGATAGTGAAATTTGGATATCATTAGAGGTACTAATGTTAGTAATTCCAGTTGTAAAACCGCTGAAAGAAGCTGCTGCAATAATTATTACTAAAGCTAATCCACCAATACCAAACATAATTTTTTTATTTTTTGATTTTGAATATGATATTCGTGGCACCTCAGTTAGTAATGATTGAGGTTGTTGAATTTGTGAAATAGGAACATCAAGAACTATTGGTTTTTCTTCAACATGAGGAGTTTGAGTAAATTCAGGTTTTTTTCCTAAATGTTTTTCAGCTAATTTTCTAACATAATTTCTTTCATAATTACTAATCACCTCATTATTTTCACACGCTCTACAAATTTGCTTTAAAATTCTATCATCTCCAAAATCCTTATCCAAAAGAGATTTTACATCATCCAATAACGGATTTACCATGTGTATTTTCAATCAAATTGATTATTTATCAATATATGTCAGATAGCTATTTTGTATAGATTTTTTGTGCTTGAATTATTACTGTTCTAATGTAATCCTTAGCAGTAGAATCAGTAACACCCATTTGCTTTGCTCTTTGGTAGAGATCAATTTCTTTAGGATTTAGTAAATAGCACTTTAAAAGATAGTTTAGTCTATGAGACCTTTTTTCATCACTTTTCATAATTTTATTTTTCTTTGATACTAAAAAGCCCAAAGGATTATGACATAACCAACTATACTAGATAGTATCATAAAATTTGAATAAAAACATATGATCTTTTTTAAACAATACTAGAAAATGAATTGAAATGAAACGAATTGAGGCAACTATTCAAGCAACCAAAATTGGTGCAGTAACTGAAGCAATAAAAGATATTGTTGGAGGATACACCATTCTGGAAGGAAAAGGTAGGGGTTCTGGAGCCAGACAAGAAATGAGATCTGGCAGGGGAACAGGTACTATTACTGCAGAATATAATCAAGTTGCAACTGTTAGTACAGTTGTAGATGATTCTGATGTGGAAAAAGTATCTTCAGCAATTGCAGATGCAGCTTTTACAGGAAAAGGTGGAGATGGAATCATAGCCACAACTAATGTTGAAACTGTTATAAATATCGCATCTAAAAAGCGCGATTCTGAAGCCCTCTAATTATTTTCTTTCATCAATATCAATTAATGAAAATTAAACTGCTGAGAGAATGGTGAATAGCCTCTCAGGGGTGTTATCCCTTTGGGGGACATGTTTTTTGAAGGGATGGTTTAGTATTACAATTTGAGTATAAAAACAAAGGATTTTGAAGAATTATTGTTGTCCTTCAATTCCCATTAACGTTAGTGTTGATCTAATTTTTGGAATTTTTCTAATCTTCCATGTAATAGTCTCTCGTAGTGCTTCTACTTGACTTGATTCCACCTTAGCCATAATATCATATGCACCGAAAGTACCATGTACTTCAACAACACCTTCAATAGACTTTAGTTCCGAGATTACAGATTCTTCAGAGCCTAACTCACAGTTTATGAGAACATAAGCTGTTGCCAATTATGATTCAAATCCTATTTTCATACACAAAATACACTCTTGAAATATATAAGAATAGTCTATTTACGTAAAAATTCAGCATAAAATTTAGTCACATCCTAAACAAATGTAAAGAGATTTTGAATGATTGGCAATATTTCTAAGATAAAGTATATCCATCATTCATAATTTTTTCTAATTCTTCAATATTTTTTGAAAGAGTGATTTTAGAACGTAATTTAGAGCCACCTTTCATTCCTTTAGTGAATCTCATGGCTTGTCCCTTGATATGTGCAAATTTAATTTTATATTGATTTGTGAGATGTAAGTAATCAAAAAAAGAATCTAGCCTATCTTTGAATGAATATTCATTGTAGGAATTGGTTTTCAAATAATCATTAATTTGTTCAAACAGAAATGGATTACCCATTGCACCTCTTCCAATCATTACATAGTCACAATTAG
>CALFHG010000286.1 GCA_937875805.1 uncultured Nitrosopumilaceae archaeon | reverse complement strand
AGTTAATTCTTCAACAGGTTTTGTATTAGAGGAATCTTTTGTTACGACTTTGAAACTTTCTGCAAGTGGGTGTCCCTTTACTTGAATTTTATAAGATTTTGTCCAACCAAATGGAGAATGGGACACTTCAAGTTCTGATGAGCTTTCTTCCATCTCTTTTAGTAAACTCATTGCAATTGAGGGTTTTGCAAGATTTGAACTAAGATGAGCATAAGGATAAAGTAATAATTTTTTACATCCAATTTTTTCCATAGATACTTTAATTTGAGATAATGCGTTTTGTGCCACTGAAGAATCATCACCATTTTCCATTGCAACAAATACCACTACTAGTTCTTCTAGTCTTTGAGTTTGAGGATTTTCAATGTCCTCTGCAGATTGTATCTCCTTTTTTGTAGGAGTATACTCAATGTGATCACAGTGTAGTTGCAATATACGCATGTTTAGAGATGTTAAAATGGGCATAAATATACGATTCTCAAAAAAGAGGCAATCATCAAATCCCGAATATTATGAAGGATCATTAGGCAAAATATAGCATTAATGAGCCAATGAAATTTATTCAGAATTAATGTAAATTACTCATGCAAGGCAAAAAAGATGATCATCGATATCAGGAATTACTCAAAGAAAAAAAAGAACTAGAAAATAATAGGCCACATGGAATAGATGAGATGAGGCGATGGAAGCACGCAATGGGCAAAATTCTACAAGAACTAGAATTATACAACAAATAGTTATTCAAGGCACATTTTAGATCTAAATTCAAATGTACTATATTGATAAATCAAAATAGACAATGAATCCATCAGATGTTTTTAGAAAAAGAAATTTTTCCAAAGTTAATTTTGAATATGAAGAACTGATTGGTAGAGATTTATCAGATTGTAATATGAAAGGAGTCGTTCTAAAAAACAGAGATATTCACAATGCGGATTTTAGGGGTACAGACCTCAGTGGTGCTGATTTGAGTGGAGCAATATTATTCTATGTTAAAATGAGAGGAGCAGATTTGCAAGGAGCAGATTTATCAAATGCAAAACTATGGGATGCAGAATTGTATGGGGCAGACATGAGAGGTGCAGACATTAGAGGAGCAGATTTATTTTATACAGACTTGCGAAGTGTTGATTTAAGTGGAGCAAATCTCAGTGGAGTGAATATCAGACATACAAATTTTGAAGGAGCAGTTTTAGAATCAGTGAATTTTGAGGGAGCAAATTATGACACACATACATTAGATACAATTTCAAAGGATTGGAAAATAGTATTAAAAAAACAAGGAAACCAATGGTAATAAAATAATTCTAAAAATAAATTAAATTTGCTTCTAGTGTATCGTTAAAATCATTTTAATTTTTCTCTTAACGTAATAACAGAGCGTAAAATCAAGCCAGAAAGTCCCAAAGCAGATTTTAGAAATTCAGTTGCCCTCAAAAGAGAGTCTTTTCCACGAAATCCCTCATCATAAATCATTTCTATAGATCCTTTATCAGTTTCAACAAAAGAAGTGATTAAAGAAAAAACACCTAATTTTTCATCAGTTTGTTCTGAATAAAGTCGTAATTCTACTTTAGAAATTTTGAAATCATCTTGGATGAAATTTCCAGAGGAGAATAAAATTTCAACAGCATCAGGGGATTTATCCACACGTGCAGGATCATGTAAATCTACAATATTCATTCTGAATTGTTTAGAATTATTCCTAAATAAGTAATAATATCAATACAAATTTTCAATAAAGTGGATTCTATAACTTATCTCGCGTTATTTTATCAAACACGCAACAGGCTGTAAGATCACCTGTAACATTGACCATGGTTCTAATCATGTCCAAAATTCTATCTACAGAAAGTAATAACAAAATTCCAACTGGAGGAATTCCAACTGTTATGAGTATTGTAGATAAGACAATTGTTCCTGCACCTGGTACTGCAGGAGTTCCAATAGATGCCAAAAGGGAGGTTATGATGATTACAAATATGGCCAATATGCTTAATTCAATTGAAAAGAGCTGTGCTAAAAAGAAGACAGCTATTACTTGATACAATGCAGTTCCATCCATGTTTACAGTAGTTCCAAACGGAATTACAAATTTTGAGACTTGTGGATCTATCTTCAGATCCTCGTCTGCAGTTTTTAATGTCACAGGCATTGTCGCCATTGAGCTAGCTGTTGAAAAAGATACAGTTTGCGGATTACGGAATTTTAAAAATGTTGAAGATATTGGTCTCTTTGCTACTATCTTTAAGATTAAAGCGTAAACTAACACCATAACTCCTAGTCCAAGTACTACTGTTCCCATGTAAACTCCTAAACCTGCCATTGATTCTATGCCGACTTTGGAAACCATTCCAACAATCAAGCCAAAAACTGCAAACGGTACAATTTTCATTGAAAATAATAGAATGTGCAATGTAATTTTTTGAACTGATTCAAGAATGTCTAAAAGAGGTTTAGTTGATTCTTTTGGAAGTGCAGCCATGGACATTCCCACAATCAAAGCAAATATCAAAATGCTAAACATTTGTCCTTCAAGATATGAAGTGATAGGATTTCTTGGAATTATGTTTGATACAGCATTTGGAATATCATCTAAAGAAAAGCCTTCATTGGTTTTCATTTCATTATCAGAAAGATCATATGATTCTTGCATTGCCGCAATGTCAATTAGACTTCCTGGAGCTATAATTGATGCAAGAAGCACTGCTACGAGAATTGCAATTGTTGTAGTAATTACAAAATAAGTAGAAACACCCAATCCCAAAGTTTTCAGTTTATCTGTAGTTCCTAAAGCATTTACTGCCACAACAATTGAGGTGAAAATTAACGGAACTATAATCATGTAAATCAAACTCAAAAATATGTTGGCTGGAATTGAAAGATAAGATGTAGCAAAATCAAGAGTGTCATCTCCTATCCCAACTCCGACATCATCGCCTAAAATCAAGCCTACAGATAGCCCTATGATTAAAGAGAGTACAACTTGGAGCCACAAATTTTTGAAAATATAATTTTTAAACGTCATTTAGTATACTTGGATTTTCATCATCTATGTAAAAGGATTCGATAGTATTATTTACTGAAAAATTAATTTTTTTGTATGGATCCTCACAAATTTTACGGTAAAGATATTCCTCACATCAAATTAGATCCAAAAATGACGATAGAGGGCCTGGTAGATGTTTTTGCAAGTTCAGGATTCAATGGACGACAATTGGGAGATGCAGCTAAACTATATGCAAAAATGATCAAAGAAGATGCTACAATTTGCCTGACAGTTTCAGGTGCAATGACACCTGTAGGGTTTGGAGGAATAATCAAAACTTTGATTGAAAGGGGATTTGTAGATTGGATTGTCACAACAGGTGCTAATGTGTATCATGAAGATCATTTTGCATGGGGATTACCTGTCAAACAAGGAAGTTTTGATGTAGATGATACGAAATTATATGAAAATGAAATTGTTAGAATCAGAGACGTTTACATAAAATTTCATGAAACGCTAGAGGCACAAGATGAATTAGTTCAAAAAATGTTTGGAGATGATTTTCCAGACAAGCCGTTTACCACTGCAGAGTTTTGTAATTTGATGGGAAAACTAAGTAAAGAAAAAGCAAAATATCCTGAAAAAAGTTTCATAACTGCAGCATATGATTATGATGTTCCAGTATACATTTCAACAATAAAGGATTCATCGTTGGCATTAAATTTAGCAGTTCATAGATTACGAGGTAAAGTGTATAATTTGGATTTTGTCAAGGAAATAATTGAACAAGCTGCAATTTTGTTTGGTTCTAAAAAGTCAGGAATTTTAGAACTAGGAGGAGGAGTTCCAAAGAATACAGCTCAGCAGACAGGTCCACTGTTAGATCAAATCCTAAAAAGAAATGATGGCGGTCAAGATTACATTATTCAAATTACTGATGCAAGACCAGATACAGGTGGTTTGTCAGGGGCCACTCTACAAGAAGGAAAAAGTTGGGGCAAAGTTCAAGATGCACATAACGACATGGTTACAGTTTACGCCGATGCCACCATTGCATTTCCAATACTAGCACTCTATGTTCTGAGTAATCAAAAAAAGAGAAAACCAAAAAGACTTTACAAACAATTAGACATTTTATACAAAAAACTAAGTGACAGTTATTTTGAAGATACAGTCAAGAAAACAAAAAAAACTAAAAAGAAAAACTAAAACTTGTCAAATCTAGCACGTTCAAGATCACGATCATCTTTTGATTCTTTCTTGTATTCTTTATAGTGTTCTTTACAAAGAACTGTCTTTTTGCCAGAAGAATTTACACGAAGCCCAGCAGCTTCAACTTTGCTAGTATTTAGAGAACGAGCGCCATCTTGATCACAGCCCTCAAAATTACATTTTGCACCTTTTGCTACAATTCCCATGTAGAATAATATTCAAGATGTTATTTATACTTGAAAATAATTTTTGTGTCAGATATTATTAATAATGAAGTTTCTATGAAATTGGTTCATCGTTTATAAGAGGAATATTTTTTTCTAAAATCATGGCTGGAGCAAAGAAAATAACAGGTGGGAATAAAGATAAATCTTCAGGTACCAAAGACACAAAGAAAAAGAAAGACAAAGGTGAAGGTGGACCAAAGAAAGCTGAAATTGTAGTTATTGTAAATGAACAACAAGCATTGAAAATTATTCAAAATTCTAAAGTTATTACAGTTCAAGATCTTGCAAGACAAACAGGAGTTAAAATTTCTGCAGCAAATGCATTTCTAAAAGATTCTACCAATAAAGGAATTGTAAAAAGAGTTGGCGGGTATTCAGGCCATCATTTGTATCAAGCAGTTTCTTCATAGATACAAAGAACATCTCCAGGTTTAACATCCTTTAATGCATCAATATTTTCAGATAATTTTCCTATCAGAGTCATAGTTTTTGTAAATACAGTATCATTTAAGAAAAAACAAAGACTCCCAGCAGATGGCAAGAATGCAACATCACCTTTTTTAAATTCAGTTTTAGATCTTTCTATTCCAGAATCCACATTTGATTCAAAATACAAAATACTTTTTCCAAGTAAGTGAGCATGTCCCTCCAGTGGTAAAGATCTCATTATAGTTCCAACAGTTCTTGGAGATAAGTGTCGTTTTAGATCACATGAAATTTTTGCTTTTCCACGAATTTCTAAAATCAGCTGCTTTCTAGAGACTGAAGATGTACTCAATTCGCATTTTAAAATGATTAGATTATATAACGTTTTAAGGAAATTTGCTTACTTGTCTAAAACTGAAGAATCTCAAGTGATTGAAG
>CALFHG010000285.1 GCA_937875805.1 uncultured Nitrosopumilaceae archaeon | reverse complement strand
AGATCTTTAGCTGTTATTACTGAATTATGAATTTCTTGTGCTTCTTTCAAATGCCCTTCTTCGTCTTTGTATCTAGCTGAAAAATGTGTCAAAATTAAATTTTTTACTTTAGCATTTTTCCCCAATGTTGCAGCTTGTTTTGCAGTAGAATGACATGTATCTTTAGCTCTGTCTTTTTCTTCATCTAGAAATGTTGAATCAAATACTAGATAATCACAATTTTCAAAAAATTTTTCTAATTCTATAGTTGGCATTGTATCACCAGAAATTCCAATTTTTTTACCTGGACGCTTTTCTCCTAATACCTGATTTGGCTTTATTATTTTATCATTAATTATAATATCGTGGCCTTTTTGTAAATCATTCCATAGTTTTCCTTCAGGAATTTTTAATTGTTTAGCTTTATCAAGATTAAATTTTCCAGGTTTATCTTTTTCTTCAAATAGATATGAGAAAGCAGTTACTGAATGATTTGCTTTACAGACACGGACAGAAAATTTTTCATCTTCAAATATTTTTCCTTCTTTAATAATAGTTATTAAAACAGGAAATGATAATCCAAAATTTAAGACTTTAATATTTGCTCCAATAAATTCTTCAATTCCATTTGGCCCAAAAATTTCTAATGTTTCAGTTCTATTTTGCATAGACATTGTTTGTAATAATCCTAAAATCCCTACACAATGATCTCCATGCATATGTGTAACAAACAACTTCATTTTTTTATTCCATCCTAAACCAGATTTCATAAATGATATTTGAGATGCTTCTCCTGCATCAAACATTAAGATCTCACCATTTCTTTCTAAACAAATACACGATAATCCTCTATTTTCAGTAGGTTGGGCAGCTGATGTTCCTAAGAATACAAGTTTCATTTTATCAGAATTGTTCTTGTCAAGCTTTTATGCCTATAGATATGATATTTTTTTAATCCACTTAATTTTGAGTTAAAATCCATTTCTTTTTTGTACATAATTGCTACTCTTTTTCGTTTAGGTAGGATTGAGAAAAATTTCTTTAAAATTTCTTGAGGTTTTTCTGATGTTTTTGAGGCTGTTCCATATGGTAGATCAGTAACAATTCCATCAAATTTATCAGATATTTTTGATAATTCTTGAAATTCTGAGTTTAAAATTTTTGAATGATAATTATTTATCTTAACATTTTCTTTAGCAATTTTACACATTTTTTCATCAAAATCCAACCCAATTCCATGAATCCCCATGGATTCTGCTTCAAGTAGTGTAGTGCCTGTTCCACAAAATGGATCACATATTGTCTCTCCTTTTTTCATTCCAATCAAATTTATCATTACCCTGGTTAATTTCCAATCTAATTCATGAGGATATTTCTTCATTTTTCTTGGTCTTACTTGTTTTTTAACTCGTTTTGAAAATCCAAAAAAGTTTTCATTATTTGTAAAAATCAAGTATACTGTAATGTCTGGATTTTCTAAATTTACTTTTGCATGAGAAAATTTAGATATCATATCTCCCATAGAACTTTCTAATTCTGGAGTGTTGAATTGATTTGATGATAAATTAACCACTCTGCAAACAAAACTTTTTGCATTTTTTAAAACTCCAATATTTTCTTCATCTAAAAATAATCCTGACATTTTTCGTAAAATTTGTCCAGAAGTTTTTACAAAAGTAGCACGTTTTGCTATTTCATTTCCATTTATTTTAGATTGAACAATTACTAAATTAGAAATTATTTTAATTTTAGAAAATCTATCATACATTTTTGCAATTGCAGTAATTTCATCTATTGCAAGTTCCAGATAGTCTTTAGATAAAACAAAAAAACTTTCTGGCATAATTAAATTGCCTTTGCAATGGTATTAGAAATATCTACAATGGATGTTTTTCCTGGAATAGTGTTTGCACTAA
>CALFHG010000284.1 GCA_937875805.1 uncultured Nitrosopumilaceae archaeon | reverse complement strand
ATAATTTTACTAAATTGATGTCCTATTTCTACTTCACTAATTGATTGCTAATTCTATTGTATCTTGCAAGTATTTTTTATGAGTTTCAATAATTCCTCGTATTTCAAAAGTATCTACATACCCTCCAGCTGATGCCCTAGTTGCTTTGAGCAAATAATGTAGAGATCCTTCTTCAATTTTCCCTACATAATACCCATAGAGAAAATCTGCTTCATCTTTACATTTCCAAATTTGCTTGATTGCTGGAAATGTTTGTTTAATTTCCGTAGGAATTTCTTGAATTCTTCTTTGAATGTATTGATCTAATGATTTTCTAATTGTTGAATCTTGAAACAACTTGATTCTTTATTGAAGAACTTGCATTTTAGTCCTTTTTCTTTTCGTCTTTTTTATTTTCTTCTGGATTATCCCACATGTGCATCGTACCTCGAACCATGAAAGAACCTACAATTATGGCAATTAATCCTGTAAATATGAATAAAAAGAATTTTCCAATATCCTTGATGCTTGCCACACTGTATTCTCTTAATCTATCTAATTATAATTGTCTAAGATAAGGTAATTAGATTCAATAGTGAGTTTGAAAAATTCATTTCAAATGTCAAAAATCAAACAACTTGTAGCCTGGGTTGCAATCATTGGTGGTGTAATTGGGTTCTTCTTTTTCTCAATTGAAATGGCTGAATTTATGCGATAGTGTGAAAACTAAATACATTCAATTTTAAAATATTATTTATGATAACTGAAGAAATTAAGGATTTTTTAAATTCGCAAAAACTAGGATATGTTGCAACTGTCTCACTTGACGGAAAGCCTAACATTTCTCCAAAAGGAACTATCATTGGATGGACTGCTGAAACATTAGCATTTGCAGATATTCGTTCACCTGACACCATGAAGAATCTAAATGATAATCCTAACGTGGAAATTAATGTAATTGATCCTTTTATTCGTAAAGGATACTTGTTTCAAGGTAAGGCTAGAATTCTTGAAGATGACACTCTGTACCAAGAAATATTGAATCATTATAGAAAAAACGGAATTAAAAGTCCCATCAACTCCATCGTACTAGTTGATGTATCAAATGTTGTTGAGGTAGTTTCTCCTTTGTATGATCTTGGAATTTCTGAAGTTGAAATTAAATCAAAATGGCAAAAGTATTTTGCTACTCTATGATTCATCAAGTGATTTTGCAGTTTGTTTAAGATTCTTTAAATCTTTTTTTGTTTTTTCATGTTCTTCTCTTTCTTTTTCTAGTAATGTTTGAACTGTTTCTAATTCTTTTAGTGTTATGTTGAGTTTTGATTTTAATGATCCTACTACGGCACTTGCAGCTTCAATAATTCCTGCTGAACTTTTTTGATTTTCATTGTCTATTCCGATGAATTTTTTCTCAGAAGGAGTTAAAATACTGGTATCTTCAAAAATATCTTTTTTATTTAATTCCTCTTTTGCATTGTATAATCTAGAGTTTGCCTCATC
>CALFHG010000283.1 GCA_937875805.1 uncultured Nitrosopumilaceae archaeon | reverse complement strand
CTCTTCTTTGAATTCTTTGAGATCTTTATCTGCCTCGATTTTTCCTTTCTCAAATTCTCCTTTGGCCTTGCCAAATGTTTTAGCTAGTTCTGGAATCTTTTTTGCACCAAAAATCAATACGCCGATAACCACTACCAGTATGATAATTTCTGTAGTTCCCAACATATTACAAAATATTTCTTGATTTCAGATTTAAGTGTTCAACTTTTTTCGATCTTTACGTTCAATGATTATCATGCCTGCAGCATACAGTGCAATCATTGGTCCTGCAACAAACATCATTGTCACTCCTGTTCCATCTGGGGTGATCACTGCTCCAAAGATTACTATGATTACTATTGCATATCTGATATTTTTTCTCCAAAAGTCTGCATCGACTATCCCTGATGCTGACACTGCATACATTACAAGAGGGAGTTGAAATGAAAATCCAAAAGCTAACAAAAATTGTAACACAAATGTTACAAATTCCATTACATTAAGAAAAGTAACTAGTCCTGCCCCTTCTCCATACTTGTACAAAAAATCTAACATGTATGGAATTACAAAATTATAAGAGAATACACATCCTGCAATAAACAATCCTAATGCAGGTAATGAGATACTTCTGCTTACGTTGATTTCATTTTCTTTTAATGCTGGTTTGATGAATCCTACTAATTCTTTAATGATTACTGGCATTCCTACAACAATTCCGACAAGTGCTGCAACATACATTTGAGCAAAGAATGCTTGGCCTGGTGCAGTTTGAATTAATTGTACGCTCTCTGGAACTAAGTTTATTCTCATATGATTTGTAATCTGTGCTGCCATGTTGTGTGTAGGTTCAAGTGTTGGATAATACAATGTGAACTGGTTTATTTGAATTGGTTCTGCATGAACCATTAAAAGAAATGCTGAAATTCCTCCTATGACTAAAACTATTCTAACTATTCTTTTTCTTAATTCTTGAAGATGTTGATTAATCCCATCTAGTTCTTTGGACATTTGCTATCCTTAATTTTAAACTGTAATAATTATGTCGGAATTGGTAATAGTTTTGCTTCTGGAAGTCCTGCTTCTTTTAGTGCATCCGCAGTAATTCCTGCAAATTCTAATGATATGGTGGCCTTTACGTTAAATTTGGACTCCATTGCTTTTGCCAAACTTGAAATGTCTGTGGCAGAATAAATTTCATCAGAACCTTTTAGGATAATTCTATCTCCTTTTTCCATCTCTTTACCGTTGTATCTCCCTTGAAGGAATTTGGTAATTTCTGGTAATTCTTTTCTATCTATATTGTTGTAAAAATAACATATTCCTTTAACTGATTCATAATCATATGCTGTTCCATTTCTAAACATGAAAACGCCAATAAAATGAGCCTCGACTTCTGGTTCTCTAATACATTTGATTTCCCAATTTAGCAGATTTTTTTCATCATATGCATAACCTGCTAATTCTTCAGATGTAATTTTCCAGTATCTCATTCTACCTTTTGCCATTATGAAATATTGTAAATTATTCTGATATATTAAACAAACCTGAGTGTTTTGGTTTCATGTCTTTTATCTAGTAATGACTATGAAATCCAATAACATCTTCAACTGATGAAATAAAATCCAACAAAATTTCTAATTCAATGATTTATACAATAATTGTGATAAAGGTATGATTCATGGCTACCAAACGTGATTATTATGAGGTTTTAGGTGTTACAAAATCCTCTTCGCCTGATGAAGTTAAACAACAGTATAGAAAATTAGCATTAAAATTCCACCCTGACCGCAATCAATCCAATCGTAATCAGTTTTCAGATGCTGGAGAACATTTTAAAGAAATTTCTGAAGCATATGCCGTTATTTCAGATCCTGAAAAAAAACAAGCATATGATCAATATGGCCATGCTGACGGTGATGGTTATTCTAGTGAAGAAGTTTTTCAAAGAGCACGACGACGACGAAAATTTAATTCCAATGATGCAGTTGCATGGAATTTCAAAGGTCGTACACTGTATAATCTTGGAAGATATGATGATGCAATCATGTGTTATGATAAAGCAATAGGGATTGATCCTGATAATGCTGATTCATGGAATAATAAAGGTCGTGCAATGTATTTTCTTGGAAGATATTATGAAGCAATTACCTCATTGAATAAAGCAATCGAGATTGATCCTGATAATGCAGTTGCATGGAATTATACGGGCCGCGCAATGTACCATCTTGACAAATACGATGAAGCAATCAAATGTTATGATAAAGCAATAGGGATTAATCCTAAAGATGCAGAGGCATGGAATAACAAAGGTAATGCACTAAATTCTCTTGGAAGGTATGAGGAATCAGTTTCATCATATGATAAAGCAATTAAAATTGATCCTAGTTATGCCGGGGTATGGAATAACAAAGGTCTTGCTCGACAACCAGTTCCACTTGAACTAGGTTAATGGATTTTCAATTACGATTATGGATAATTTAGATAATGCAAAACACGACCATCAGAAAAATAAATCTGATATTGTAAATCTAGTGAAGCAAATGTTTGCTTTAGATAAATGGGATGATATGGAATACAGAAAAGAGTTACAAGAATTGGTAAGGAAAGATGAGGCTTTAGTTAAAGAAGTTATTAGAATTATCAAGCAAAAAAATAACATTTGAAAGAAAATTAATGAGTTTTTAGCATCAAACTTTTGTAAATATGACCCTTAGAGTATTGAATTAAAAAAAAATTATAGCGTACGGGTTGTCGTTCCTCTTGAAGAACTAATTCTCATTCCGACAGGTATTGCCGTACGTCTAGATTTGGGATACACTGATGAGTGCACTTTTGAAGTACCTTTGTTCATTGACATTATGGTACTTTTTGGTAGTGAAGCCATTCTTTCTTCTTGATGTGTTTTGAAGTGTTCACCTGACCAATTTGGTAGACTCACTTCAAGTTGAAGACTTGCAGTACCTTTGTTCATTGAAATTTGAGATTTCATTAT
>CALFHG010000282.1 GCA_937875805.1 uncultured Nitrosopumilaceae archaeon | reverse complement strand
AAACTAACGGATTTGTAACGGATGAAACTAACGGATATGGTATTACAAAGAAACAAAAACAATTTTTAGATAAAGCAAAAAGTATCAATGTTGTAAATAGACGTCTATTTTCTTGTGGAGATTTTCCAGAGTACTCTGATAGTTACTTTCGTCAGATGATATATCAATTAAAGAAATATGTGGAGAGATCAGTGAAAAGTAATCCCTGTTATTACAGAGTCAAAAGTGTAAAACTAGACAAGAGTGACAGAATTGTAACGGATGAACCTACGGGGGAGAAATTAATTTGGATGTTAAACCAACTCAAAGAACAACCGGCAGCTATTCATGATATTAAAATCCATTTTGATTCGAATCTCTATGAAACCATCTCAAAAATCCCCGGACTTGAAATAAATTCTAAAAATAAAGGGATCTTTTTAGATTGTGAACTTGTTTCAGGGTATCATACAAAATTATCCATATATCCATCAAAGATCCAAGTTGATGTTGCATGTACCTTTAATCCAATCATATATGATAGTC
Organism: uncultured Nitrosopumilaceae archaeon; assembly: GCA_937875805.1. GTDB lineage: Archaea > Thermoproteota > Nitrososphaeria > Nitrososphaerales > Nitrosopumilaceae > Nitrosopumilus. Next base: position 1,147 of record CALFHG010000282.1, on the reverse strand, counting down.
AGGGAGCCATATCTCTGATTGTTTTATTGACCAACCTTCAAAATCATCTAGTCAGTATAGGAAAAGGTCTAGTTGAGATACCTGATTTTAAACAATGGATAATAACACATTATCATTTTGGCAAGGACGGTAAGGAAGAATGGAATGGAGAATCCTTTCATATAACAATTGGAGATGCATTTGATGGTCTAACAAGATATTATAGTAAAACTATGCCTAATGGTAAAAAAATACCTAGAGTAGAGCAAGTTCGTACTTCCAAAGCCCAAGTTTCAGATGAATTATGTAAAATGTTCAGTTCTAACGTTTCATCTGATCTAATTAATTAAATTACAATTTGGCCAATCCGGTAATTTACCGGCGAAACAAAACTAATCTTTTATTTCAATCCGGTGATTCACCGGATCATAAATTAAAAAAATATCCTATTAGTTATTTTTTTAATAAAACGATCAACAACAAATCATAATACATACTTGTAACTTTACTTTGTGTACAGTTGAAACAAAAATCAAACCTAGTGAAAATTCCTAAAAGAACTAGCTTGAGAATTGCAGATCATAAAGAAATAACTGAAAGACTTTATCATGCAATTTGGATTTGTAAATTTGGAAGATTATCTGAATCAGAATCTTTAGACTTTATCAATTCAGGTGAGCTGGGACATTACGAACAAACTGAACAAGAAATTAAAGATGATGTGAGTGTTCCAATAAAAATTACTAGGACTACATATTACAAATACAAATCAATACTTGAATCACCTGAATATCAAACAAAAGAGGCTTTCAAGATATTTCGAGATGAATATTTGACTGAAATTATTCAAAGATTCAAACTTTTTCAAGAATTAGAAGCGGAATCTTTGAAGGCATTACAGAAAGAGGAAGATCCTTACAAAAAACAGCTAATAATCAATGGGATGTTTCGAAATTCGCCTTATGCTACTAGCCTGATGGACACGGCCTATCATATGTTAAAATACAAAAAAATGCCTTTTCCTGAAAATGAGGGAGCTCAAAAGATTCTTGAAGAACAAAACATTTCATTTGGAAACTTGCCATCGAGGCGGTAATTTACCGGATCAATCAAGAAACATGCCCAAATTAGGTTCAAGCCTTTAGTGATTCATTTCTCATTTCCCCCT
>CALFHG010000281.1 GCA_937875805.1 uncultured Nitrosopumilaceae archaeon | reverse complement strand
TTTGATGTGATTTATGCCTTGCAAGTACCTCTTCTAATTTTTTATATGATTCGTCATTACCTGAAACTAGTCTGGAACTTGATTGTAATTGTTTGATTTGAATTTTTGTTGTTGACATACCCAAATAATCATTTGAGCACAAGTTGACAAGTTCTTTATTATTGATAGTTATTTTGGAGCCTTTGACTATTCCATATCTCATTTTACGATAAAGATTCTTTTGTTTTAGATTCTCTAATTCTGAATCTACAAAGTTCAGTTTATGCTTTGAGGCCAATTTTTTCAATCATTTTACGGTCTTTTTCAGCCTCATTTCCACCCATGGTGAGGTATCCTGCAGTGATTATTCCGTTTGCTCCACTTTGAAGTAATTCCTCTCCTGAATCATCAAGATTTGTTTCACGTCCGCCTGAAATTTTGATAACTGATTCTGGTAATAGGAATCTGATCACAGAAAACATTCTAACAATTTCAGAATTTGGTAAATCTGCTTGTAACTCTAGTGGTGTTCCTGGAACTGGAACTAGAATGTTAATTGTAACTTCTTCGGGGTATAGTCTAGCTAATTCTAATATTAATTCCAATCTTTGTGCTCGTGTTTCCCCTAACCCGATAATTCCACCAGTACACAACTCTAATCCTGCTTCTCTTGCAATGGCTAGTGTTTTCAATCTGTCATCGTATGTGTGAGTTGTACATATTTCTGAGAATTTTGATCTTGCAGTTTCTAGATTGTGGTTGTATCTTTTTACTTTGAGTTCTTTTAGTTTTGTAGCTTGTTCTATAGTTAAAAATCCTAAACTACATTCTACACTAATTCCTACTTTATCATTAATTTCTGTAATAATTTTACAGACCTTTTGGAAATCTGTAGTTGATGACTCTCTCCATGCTGCAACAAGACAGTAAGACTCTGCACCTTCTTCTTTTGCTTTTTGAGCTTTAGTAACTACTTCTTCAGGTGTTGGTAATTGGTATGATTCTATTCCTGTATCAAAAAATGCCGATTGTCCACAAAAGGTACAGTCCTCACTACATGCATTTTTTTTAATATTGTTTAATTGTTCAACATCGACTTTGTCCCCATTAAAATCTCTAGTAATTTCATTTGCACATTTTGCTAAATATTTGAGATCCTCTTCAGGGGTGTCTAGTAATTTTTTTGCATCTTCTGCTGTAATGTGGTTTCCTGAAAATACATTTTCTTGACACTCTTTAATGAATTCTAGAGCACTCATACTTGTTTTAGATTATTTCCATTTATAACAATAATGGAAAGGTTAACCGTGAAGATTTAGGAGGTTAACCGTCAGATTACCTTTGATCTTGCAGCCTTGATTGTTCTAATTGTTTTGTTTAGGAGTAAATTTAGCTCTTTTTCTGATATTGCCAAGGATGGAACAAGCATGACTATGTTTCCCAAAGTTCGAAGATAGATTCCTTGTTTTTTACCCTCTTCAAAAAATATTTTATTTATTGATTTTTTGGGATGAATTGGGGTCTTTTTTGCCTTGTTTGTTACTAGTTCAATTCCCATAAGCATTCCCTTATGTCTAATGTCTCCAACAATGTCAATTTCTGAAATTTCTTGATAGAATTTTTCAAATACTTTGGATGTTCTCTGAATCTTTTTTATCAAATTATTTTTCTTATACATTTTGAGATTCTCAT
>CALFHG010000280.1 GCA_937875805.1 uncultured Nitrosopumilaceae archaeon | reverse complement strand
CAAAGCTGCAGTTGTTTTTCCTTTGCCTTTTCCAGTATAAACAATTGTCAAACCATCATTTTCCATAAATAATATTCAACAGATCTCACTAAAAACATTGAGGATATCTACAATCTATCAATTTAAATAAAAAATGATCCTAGTCATACAAATTGAAAATTCCTAGAATCGTAATTGCAGGTGCTACTAGTGGAGTTGGAAAGACATCAATAACATGTTCAATAATTTATGCATTACAAAAACGTGGTTTTTCTGTCCAACCATTTAAGGTTGGACCTGATTATATTGATCCAGGATATCTCTCAAGTATTTCAAAAAAACAAACATACAACTTGGATGCATGGCTTATGGGCAAAAATCAACTTTTCAATAGTTTCACTTCAAATTCTCAATCCGACATATCTGTAATAGAAGGAGTCATGGGATATTATGATGGATTTGGTGGAGATTCAAATTATGCTAGCACTCATCATGTAGCATCATTAACAAAATCTCCTGTCTTGTTAGTTTTAGATGCTAGTAAAACTTCTCGCTCTATTGCTGCAACTGCACTTGGATTCTTAAAATTTCATAGAAATTCTCGTATTGCTGGAATAATTCTAAACAAAATAGGTAGTAAAAAACATGAACTTTTGTGTAAAAGAGCTCTAGAAACAATTAAAATTCCAATTATTGGTGTGGTTCCAAAAAACTCATCACTGAATATACCATCAAGACATTTAGGATTAGTTTCAACATTAGAAAGCAAAGCTCTCAATATACAAATTAGAAAAATTTCAAAAATAATTTCTGAATATTTTGATGTCAATCAAATTATAAAAATTGCAAAAACCTCTACTGATCTTAATAAAAAATTAAAACCTGCACATAAAAAAATAAAAACTACTATTGCAGTTGCACTAGATACATCATTTAATTTCTATTATCAAGATAACTTAGAAGCATTACGTCGTGAAGGTGCAAATTTAAAATTTTTTAGTCCTGTAAAAGATAAAAAAATTCCAAAATGTGATGGACTTTACATTGGAGGTGGATTTCCTGAAATTCTAGGAGATGCTCTTGGAAAAAATCAAATCATGAAAAAATCAATAAAGAAATTATCTGAAGATAATCTTCCAATTTATGCTGAATGTGGAGGGTTAATGTATTTAACAAAATCAATTTTATCTGAAAATAAAAAATACAAAATGATAGGTCTATTTGATGCTGAAACTAAAATGACAAAGAAAATGAGACTCAACTATACTAAAGGTAAAGTAATTATGAAAAATATAATTTCTGATAAATTACATAATTTTCAAGGTCATGAATTTCATTATTCTCAATTAGATTCTGTTGCATCTGATTCAAAATTTGCTTATACTTTAGAAATTGGTGAGGGAATAAAGAATCACCAAGATGGATTAATCCAAGATAACACATTGGCCTCTTATGGACATCTATATTTTGACAGCTCAAACTATGCAGAAATTTTTGTTAAAAATTGTTTAAACTATTCAAAAAGTTGATTCTGCTCTAATCAATTTAAAAATCGCATTAATTGTGGCAGATACTGAAGAACTACCTCCTTTTCTACCAATATTGGTGATAAATGGTGCTCCTTCTAACTTTGATAACTCTTCTTTTGATTCTGCAGCACAGATGAATCCTACTGGAATTCCAATGATTAAAGCAGGTTTTACAATTCCTTCTTTGACCATCTGAATTACTTCCTGAAGTGCAGTTGGAGCATTTCCAATAGCTACTACTCCTCCATCCATATCTGAAATGGCTGCTCTCATAGATACTTGTGAACGTGTTTTGCCTTCTTTTTTTGCCAATTCCATTATTTCTGGTTTAGAAATATTACAAACTATGTTATTACCAAAATCTTTGGGGTTTTGTTTATTCATTCCTCCTATTACTCCATTAACATCAACTACTATACTACAACCATTTTTCAAAGCATTCATTCCACTCTCAATTGCATCTTTGTGAAAAACTAACTTATTTTTATTTGCAAAATCAAAATCTGCTGTTGAATGAATAATTCTTCTAACAATAGGCCATTCTTTTTCATTAAATTCATGAGGACCTACCTCATCTTCAATCATTTTCATACTAGCATCTTCAATTGATTGACCTTTCTTAGTTTGCATTTTCTACCTCTTTAGCTCTCTCTAATATCAAATCTATTATTTTTTGATCTGTTCCTATATGTTTTGTAATGTGGGAATTTTCTATACTAGAATTTTTTAGCGCTG
>CALFHG010000279.1 GCA_937875805.1 uncultured Nitrosopumilaceae archaeon | reverse complement strand
ATTTATTTTTACCTCTTCTAATTGATCCTAATACGATAACATCTTTTGGTTCGGTCTCCATGACTGTTTGATATTTTTACAATTAAAATACCCTATGTTTTTATTTATATCTGATTTTAATACAACCTGTTACCAATATTATCACAATTGATTTTGCCCATACTGTTTTCAGTTTTTTTAGATTTATTGTTTTTGTACGTATTTTACTAGTGCCATGCGTTAATTTAAAAATTATATGCAACATTGTTGAAATATTACCATGAATCAAGATTCACATTCTGATGAAAAAATAATCGATATCCTATCTATGAAAACTATTGCTGTAATTGGAATGTCTAAGAATTCCTCAAAAGCTGCTCATTATGTTCCAAAATATCTTGCTGATCATGGATATGATGTCATCCCTGTAAATCCAAATGCTGATATAATTTTAGAAAAACAATGTTATGATTCAATTTCTGAAATTAAGGACCATGTTGATATTATTGATGTATTTCGACCGTCAGATCAAATTTCTTCAATTATTCGTGATTGTATTACAAAAAAACCTAAAGTCATATGGTTACAAGAAGGCATCCATGATTTTGAATCTGAAGAATTAGCTAGACAAGCAGGAATTACTGTTATTTTCAATAGATGTATGTTGGCAGAACATCAGAGATTATCATAATGGCTGATTTTGAAAATTTTTATCATGACTTGTTAGATTTTGCTAAAAAATATGAAAATCAAAATATTCCTCTAAAGATAGAAAAAGATCTTGATAATGACATTGTCAAAATTTTTGGAGAAAAAATTACTTCTTTAGCTAGAGCACAAAATGGTCTCCAAGATGTGACTGAACTTGCATACACAACTGCCGAACATCACCCATATTGGAATTTGATTTACAATTGTTCTGAAATTACAAATAGTGTTTTAGAAAAATGGAAACAATCTCTCTCAGAAGAAGATCTTTCTGATATTGAATGGGCTATCAAAGAACTTAATGAAACATTGAAAAAAATAAAAAATAAAATATCTTCAAATTCTTAGGCAGAGATAAATATTCTGAAATGATCCTTATTGCATGCCAATAAAGATAGGATTAATTGGTAAAACTAACACTGGGAAGACTACTTTTTTTAATTCTGCCACCCTGTCTTCTGAAGAAATTTCATCATACCCGTTTACTACTAAATCCCCTGTATCTGGAGTAGCACATGCAATTACACTATGTGTGCATCCTGAATTTAAAATTCAAGATAATCCAAATAATTCTAAATGTCTTGATGGATGGCGATACATCCCAATTGAATTAATTGATTTACCTGGGCTCATCAAGGATGCTTGGAAAGGCAAGGGATTGGGGAATCAATTTTTGTCTATTGCTGCACAATCTGATGCACTACTCCACGTTGTTGATGCCTCTGGAGGAATTGATTCAACTGGAAAAATAACTGAAGTTGGAACTGGAGATCCGATATCTGACTTTGCAGATATCGAAGAAGAACTAATCATGTGGTACCATAAAATTTTAGAAGGTAACCGCGACAAGATTTCAAAATTAATTAAAACTGGCACTGATATTTCAGATGCTCTTACTGATCTTTATCGTGGGATTGGCGTAACTAAAATTCATGTTAAAGAAACATTTCACGCAACTAATTTGGAAGAAAAAGATTTTGATGATTTCAATATGGTTGATACTAAAAAATTTGCATCTTATCTTAGGAAAATTTCAAAACCTACGTTAATTGTTGCTAACAAAGTTGATGTTGAAGGTGCTGACAAAAATTTTGCACGGTTAAGAGAACGGTATAATGATTCTATTGTAATTCCAGTCAGTGGTGATAGTGAATTTGTTCTTAGACGTGCTGAACAGAAGGGCCTCATAAAATACTCACCTGGGTCTGAAACATTTGAAATTATAAAATCTGATGAACTCAATAAAAAACAAAATAATGCATTAAATTTCATTAAACAAGGAATCATGGGGGAATATATGCGAACAGGAGTTCAGTTTGCAATTAATGTGGCTGTTTTCAAACTACTCAAAATGAATTCAATTTATCCAGTTGCTGATGAAAAGAATCTTTCAGA
>CALFHG010000278.1 GCA_937875805.1 uncultured Nitrosopumilaceae archaeon | reverse complement strand
AGTATTATCAATCATATTTTTAGCATCCTCAGGAGTCGTGATATCACCATTTCCAACAATTGGAATATCAGAGATTTCTTTTAGTTCTTTGATTAAACTCCAATCAGCATTACCAGAATATCCTTGACTAACAGTTCGAGGATGAAACGTAATCATTTGAATTCCTTCATCTTCAGCAATTTCAGCAATATCTCGAAAGAGGAATTTACTAGCATCAGTTACACCTGCACGAATCTTTAGAGTAACAGGTTTTTTTACAGCATTTACAAGTGTACTGAAAATTTGCTGAGTTAGATTAACTTCTTGTAATAGAGCACCTCCAGCCATTTGTTGTGTAATATGAGGTGCAGGGCACCCCATGTTATAATCAATTATATCAAAATATGGCTCTACAATTTTTGCTGCCTTTTCTAAAGCAGTAAGATCAGATCCAAATAATTGAATTGAAAGAGGACGTTCTTCATCAGAAAATTCAATAAATTCTTGAATGGTTTTCATTTTTTCTTTAAGTTGGTTTTCTTTTGCAACAATACTATGAATATTAGTAAATTCTGTAACAACTAAACCAGCACCCATTTTTTTACATTGTAAACGAAGTGCAGGATCACTCACTCCAGCCATAGGTGCCAAAAAAGCCCTACTTGAAAATTTTGGAAGCATGATCAAACTTTACAGACTGAATATATTTATCATTCAAAAAGTAATGAAATCTGATTTTTTAATTATCTGGGCAACCGTCTAAATCTCTGTCACCATCATAATCCTCAGGATCAAGAGGACACAAATCTTCATCGTTAATTATATCATCTAAATCATCATCATGGACAAATCTTTGTTGTTCTGGAGCAGTATCAGGACAACCATCATGATCATTGTATTTATTCCAAGTTTCTGGACTTGTTGGGCATGAATCAATTGCGTCGTAGTAACCGTCAGAATCAGAATCAATTCTCGTAGGAGTTGTAGATGCTGCAGCTAGTACATCAGGACAACCATCCCAGTCTAGATATCCATTAAAGTTCTCTTGCTCGCCAATGCATGAATCCCATCTATCATCGATTCCATCACCGTCAGCATCAGCAAAGCTGTAAGATGGAATGACAGAGCCCATAGAATCAGGACAGCCATCTTCATCTTGATAAGAATTGTAAGTTTCAGGTTCTAATGGACATGCATCTATTCCATCTGGAATTCCATCCAAATCACTATCAATCTTTAAAATATAATTATCAGGGCAACCGTCTAAATCTAAAATACCATTGAAAGTTTCTGGTTGGTTTGGACAATGATCTAAATTATCAGGAATTCCATCACCGTCAGAATCAGCGGTGTATCGATTATTAGGAATTTGATCTGGGCAACCGTCTAAATCAAGATATCTATTGTAAGTTTCTCTAGAATTAAGACATTGATCTACATCATCAGTAACCCCATCAAAGTCAGAATCACCTATTCTTTGATAATCAATGCTATCAGGGCAACCGTCTTCATCTTGGAAACCGTTGTAATTTTCAGCAATTGTTGGACATGTATCATGAATGTCTGGTATGTGATCATAATCAAGATCAGATAATGCAGATTTTGAAAATCCTGGAATATCTGGGCAACCGTCAGTGTCTAAATAATTATTATAATTTTCTGGTTCATCAATA
>CALFHG010000277.1 GCA_937875805.1 uncultured Nitrosopumilaceae archaeon | reverse complement strand
TGGTGCGGATGATGGGATTTGAACCCACGTACTCCTAAGAGACTAACCCCTCAAGCTAGCGCCTTTGGCCAGGCTGGGCGACATCCGCAATTGAAATTTCTTGCATGGTTTTTATAATCCTTGGTTACTTTTTCGTTCGTGTTAATTCCTGTTAGATGTTTAACTTGTGGAAAAATGGTCGCTGATAAATTTGAAGATTATCAAAATAAAATAAAAGCAGGAGAGGATCCTTCAAAAACTCTCGATTCTTTAGGCGTTGAAAGATATTGTTGTAGAAGAATGTTTTTGACTACTGTAGAAACAATACAACAAATAATTCCATTTTATGAAGCAATTCAGAGAAGAAAACAAGAAGTTCTATCTGAGTTAGAATAACTTGGCTAAAATATCCTCAATTGAAGGACGTATTCTATACAACAGTAGAGGTAGTAAAACAATTGAAGTTGATGTTCAATCAGATAACAAATTTTTAGGAAGAGTATGTGCCCCATCAGGTGCAAGTGTAGGAAAATATGAAGCAGTTAGTTTTCCAAATGGTAAACCTGAAGAAAGTCTCAAAATACTAAAAGAAAATTCTCAAAAATTTATTGGTTTAGAATCATCAGATCTTAAAGGGATTCACGATGTTCTACAAAGATTAGACGGTTCTACAAACTATTCAGTAATTGGAGGCTCATTAGCATTTGCAATTACAATTGCATCCATGGAATCAGCTTCAAAGGCATCAAATGAACCATTGTTTAAGATACTCTCATCTGAATCATCATTCAAGTTTCCATTTCCATTAGGAAATATTTTAGGAGGTGGAGCACATGCAGGTCCTGGAACTCCAGATATTCAAGAAATATTAATTTGTGCTACAGGCTCAAAAACTATTGAAGATGCCATTGAAACTAATTTATCAGTTCATAAAGAATTACGTCAAGTTTTAGAAAAAGAGGATCCTAACTTTACAAATGGTAGAGGAGATGAAGGCGGTTGGGCACCAAAATTGGAAAATCAAAAGGCATTAGAAATTTCTGCAAAAGCAATCGAGAATTTAGGATTCACATTAGGAAAAGAAGTATCATTAGGAGTTGACTTTGCATCTTCAACACAATGGAATGATGAGAAAGAAAAGTATGTTTATGACAGATCAGGCTTTGAAAATTCAACTGGAGAACAAATTGACTTTGCAGCAAACATTATTGAGAAATTTAAATTAATTTATGCTGAGGATGCAGTTCATGAAGAGGCATTTGAAGACATGTCAGAATTAACAAAAAAATTCCCAAACAGATTGATAGTAGGAGATGATTTGACTGTGACAAACAAAAATATCCTAAAAAAAGCAATTGAAGTAAAATCATGTAATGCAGCAATTTTAAAAGTTAATCAAGCAGGGAGTCTTTTTGATGCCTTGGAATTTTCCGAGGAAGCAACTAAAAATAATATCAAACTAATCACATCACATCGATCTGGTGAGTCTACAGATTCTCAAATATCCCACATTGGTCTTGCTACAAAGTCAAAAATGCTCAAAGTGGGCATTGTTGGAGGAGAAAGAGTGGCAAAACTTAATGAATTATTACGACTATCAGAGTTTGATTTAATACGCGGTATGGCAGAGATATAAAATCGTCATGAGTGAACAAACTGAAGGAATAGACATCAAAAAGATGGTTTTAGCTACCGGAATTAGAGTAGGTACTCAAGTTAAGACCAAATTCATGAAACCATTCATCACCAAAGCAAGTCCTGAAGGACTATACATGCTTGATTTAGATATTACATTAGAAAAAATCAAAACAGCAGCTAAATTCATCAATAGATTAGGTACTGAAAACCTCATAGTGTGCTCTGGCAGACAATACGCAGAAACACCAATTGAAAAATTCTGTGAAAGTTTAGGCTCTAAAAAATTACTTCGAAGGTTCATGCCAGGAACACTAACAAATCCATCATTACCATATTACATTGAACCAAAATTAGTTTTAATTTCAGATCCACAAGTAGATGAGCAAGCAATTATTGAAGCAACAAATGCAGGCATTCCAATTATTGGAATTGCAAATACAGACAACATCACATCTAATCTAGATATGATCATTCCAGCAAACAACAGAGGAAGAAAAGCTCTAGCTACAGTTTACTGGTTATTGGTACGTCAAATCCTAATTGAAAGAGGGGAATTGAAAGAGAATGAACCAATGAAAGAAGAAATAGATGATTTTGAAACAAAGATTACTGAAGAAGAAATCGACGATTTTTAAAATTTTAATGTTTAATTGAAATCCAAAGCTTCTGCACCAGGAAAAGTAATTCTTTTTGGAGAACATTTTGTAGTTTATGGAGTAAAAGCAATTCTATGTGCAATTAATAAAAGAATTACTGTAACTGCAGAAAAAATTGATGATCGAAAAATATCTATTCAATCAAACATTGGGAATTTAGAATTAAAACCTGGAAAATCAATTTCAGAAATTAATTCACCATTAAAACCGTTTTATTATTTAGCAAATAAAATGTTAAAGAATGAAAATGCAGGGATTAAAATTATTGTCGAATCAAATATTCCATTAGGAGTAGGTTTAGGCTCATCATCTGCTTGTTGTGTAGCAGGAGCTGCTGCAATTTCAAGATTATTTAGAAAAACATCTAATGAAGAAATTCTTGTGCTAGCAATAGAAGCTGAAAAAACAATTTTTAAAAATACATCAGGAGCTGATTGTACTGTATGTACCTATGGCGGAATCATGGAATATGACAAAGAAAACGGATTTCACAAGATAGAATCTAAACCTAATTTTCATCTAGTAATTGCCAACTCAAACATCGAACATTCCACAGAATCAGTAGTGGGGAAAGTAAGGCAATTTAAGGAAAAAAATGAAATACAATTTACTTCATTATGTAAAAAAGAATCAAAATTAATTGAAGAAGTTTTAGAATTATTGATAGAAAATAATATTGAAAAATTAGGAACTAAAATTAAAGAAAATCAAGAATATCTGGAAACAATAGGGATTTCTAATGATAAATTAAGAGAAATGATTCAAATAGGTCAAACAGAATCATGGGGTGCAAAAATTACTGGTGCTGGGGGAGGAGGGTGTATCTACGCTCTAACAGATGAATCAAATCTAGAACGTACCATTAATCAATTCAAAGATAAGAATTATGATTGTTTTTCAGTTAAAATTGATTTTAAAGGTCTGGATACTTTTTAATTGATCAAATAATTTTGAAAAATATGATTCTAATAAAATTAGGTGGTTCCATCATTACAAATAAAGAAAGACCATTATCAGCTAGGAAAAAAACAATAGATAATCTTTCTAAAAGTTTGAGAAAAATCAATGAACCAATAATCATTGTTCACGGAGGAGGATCTTATGGACATTATTGGTCTGTAAAATACGATATGCATACAAAAGAAAAAAGACATGATCCAAAAGGAGTTGCAATTGTTAAAAATTCAATGATTGAATTAGATAAAATTATTTTAGATTCATTACTAAAAAACAAATTAAATCCATATTGTCTTCCTCCAACTGATTTCATGTTTGGGAATAAACCCATCACTAAAAAAATTAAAGAAATTGAAAAAATTGCAAAATCAGGTTTGATTCCAGTCACATATGGAGATGCATTATGGTATGGTCAAAAAAAAACATACATTTTATCAGGGGATAAGATCATGACCCATCTTGCAAAAATTCTAAAACCTAGACTCTGTATTTTTGCATTAAATGAAGATGGATTGTATTCAGATTTAAAAACAAAGAAATTGATTTATGAATTACAGGGTGAACGTCCACACATTTCTAAAAATAAAATGGATGTTACGGGTGGTATGACTAGGAAAGTTGAAGAAGCATCAAAAATTGCAAAGATGGGAATGAATGTATTCTTTGCAAACGGTAACAAACCTGAAAGAATTGTTAAAGCTGTTAAAAATAGGATATTTGAAGGAACATTGTTTAGAGGTAAAAGAAATGTCTGAAGAATTTGTAATTTTAGTTGATGAAAATGATAATCCTATAGGAAGTGAAGAAAAGGTAAAGTGTCACTTGCCAAATGGAAAATTACATCGAGCATTTACGGCATTATTGTTTGATGAGGATGGAAGATTAATTCTCACAAAAAGAGCTAAAGAAAAAATGTTA
>CALFHG010000276.1 GCA_937875805.1 uncultured Nitrosopumilaceae archaeon | reverse complement strand
CAATACTACTGTGTATAGTGGTGTATCAGAATATTGCCAAGCATAGTATGGAGACATGTATTCCCCAACAATTTTTTCTCCAGGATGTGTTTTTGTGAAATATCTTACAAGATCAGTTTTAGTTAAAATTCCAACAACTTCATCGTTTGCAGTTACAATCAAAGAACCAATTGAATTAGTCATCATTAACTCAGCACATTTGTTCAGTCCAATTTTTTCATCAACAGTAATCATGGGTTTTATAATTTCAGATAGAGGAATTTCATCTAGTTTTCTTTCACTGTCATCCATAAAGAGAAAGAACCCCAAATCTTTTTCAGATACAAGACCAGTTATTTTGTTATTTTCAGTTACCAAGAGTCGACTTTTTTTCTCATCAATTATTTTTTTTAATACATCAGATAAACTAGAATCATGTTTTATTGTTCTAGGAGAATTCATGTAATCTCTTGCGCGTTTCATGATTTTGCTAAATTAGAGAGTAATAAAAAACTCCAGACAATTACCAGTTATGAAAATCAAACTTTCTGGATAGATAAATATCAGGAAAGATAATGAACAGTCATCTTCAAGAAACCTGTAAAGATATGCATCTTTGCAGGCTTAAAATTTTAGAATTATGTGGAACTGTAATCAAGATGAATAGCGGACCCGATCGGATTCGAACCGACGACCTATTGCTCCGCAAGCAATCGCACTATCCAAGCTATGCAACGAGTCCAAAAAGTTTTGATGATTTACGCTTAATTTGGATTGCTATTAGTTAGATTTTGCAAAAATATACTGAACATCATCGGATTCATGAAAAGTCCAAGCAGCAGGTAATGAAATATTTTGGATAGATTTTAGATTATTTTTTTCAATCAGTGTGCCCCATCCAGCCTCATTTTTAGGATCAGTTACATATTTTTGAGATAGAGTTCCTGCAAATACCCAACCTGAATTTTGTTTTAGATTGGAAATAGAATTTATTTTATCTAACACTCCAGTTGCAAGAAAAGTCCCACCCATTTGTGCTAACCCTCCAATGAAAAAGATAGGTCGTGAAAGATTCAATGAAGAATAATCAAAAGCAACAGCATCTGTACAATGTGGATGAAAGTTTAGTGTAGAGATTAGAAGATGTTGTAATTCCACTAGCAGGTCATCAATTTCTAAACTGTAGGATTCCATACCCAAAACTTTTGCACAGTATGCTATTCTTCCATCACCTGAACCAATATCAATTACTTCAGAATATCCCAATTCTTTGGCAAACATCGCTCCGATGTATCCAGACATAATCCAAGTGGGTGAGAAAGGTGCTTTGCTTGAACCGTGTTGGATGCTGTTTAGCCAATATTTGTTAA
>CALFHG010000275.1 GCA_937875805.1 uncultured Nitrosopumilaceae archaeon | reverse complement strand
ATCAAAAGAATTATTTTCAATAATCAAAAATAAATTATTTACAAATACATCAAACAAAATAAAATATGTTAATTTGTTGAAATAAAGAATAGTGTAAAACTATGATTAACTCATTGCACTAACTTGTTCTTTACAAATATCAGCATCACATCTACATGTTCCATCACAGAGACATGCCCCTTGCATTGCACAATCACATTCAGAACCTATTTCTACAGATGCTGCACAGCCACATGCAGCTTCCTCTTGAGAAGGAGTACTTTGTGGAGGGGGTGAACTTTGTTGTACATCATCATAGTGACTTCGGGTTTGTTGATAATCAGAATCATCTTTTAGTTGGGCCTCACCCCTATTGGTTTGATAACCACCAGAAGATGCACTAGTTTCATAACCAACTAATCTACTAGGATCAATTCCCGTTTGTGCTGATTGCTCATTTTTGAGTGAGCGATTACTGAAAATGAAAAATCCTATACCGCCAATTGCAGCCATTGCTGCCATTCCATAAACTATCATTACTGGGAAATCACCAGTAGATGTGGTCATATAATCAGGAGGAGTAGTTGGAGTAACACCTGCAATTTCAATTCCATCCAAAGTATCTAAAGCACCAAAACCAATTGTGGAAATATTTGCTTGATCAGAGGATTGAACACTTCTAACAGTGTATTGTTTATCAGCCATAATTTCAGCCTCATAGACTCTTTCAACTTGTCTTCCTTCTCTAATACTGCTTTCACCCATAGTCCATGATGATATTACAAATCCAGAGATTTCATCATCTAATCCAAAAGTTCCAGCATCTGAAGTGATTCCAGTAGGATCAAACAAAAAGTGCCAATTAGATAATGGTTGTTCTAAAATAAAGTCTGCATCAATGAGATTTCGGCCTAAAACATCTTCTGCTTCAGTTCCAGTAAAATAAGCATAAACTTCAGGTTCTTGATCTCTTAAAATATTAATAGGAATATTGATTTCGACACCGTCAATGTTAATTTCTTTATCAGTACTCAGCCCTCTCCATCCTAAATCTATCAATGTTCTTTGAGTATCTTTTGTAATTACATAATCACTCAAAGTTCCTTCTAAAAGTACACGATAGTCAATAGATGTACCGATATCTCTAGCCTTTAGATGAAAATCATAATTCACATTCAAATCAGAGATTTGTACTTGACTTCCATCATTAGCAATACCTCGATTTAGTTCATGGATTAATACTTGAACTCCAGAATCAGAAGAATCTGCAGTTCCAGAAACAGTCCATTCTTTACCTTTTAATTCATCATGAAGATTTCCACCATTTGGATATTCAATAAAAACAGTTTTGAGATAAGTTACTTTGAAAGGAGATGTTTCAGCATTAGGATCAAGTCTAGCATCTAACTGGGCTGCCCAAACTGGCGTACTGGTACCAATTACAATAAGAGTTGCCAGTAAAACAGACAAGAAGATAGCCCGAGACACGAGTAAAATTCATGAAATTATAGTAATAAACTTATCCCAATTAACTAGATCGGTAATTTTTGAAAAAGTAATATTGAGTAACATAATTAGAAAATTAGGTTTTAAAGGGATATGATATGATTACAGTTTTAGCAGGTGGAACAGGTTCAGTCAAATTAGTTCGAGGACTAGTTGCTCAAGAATCCAAAGTCAACGTAATTACTAATGTAGGAGACAATTATTGGCTTTACGGGCTATACGTATGCCCAGATATTGATACCATCATTTACGGATTAGCAGATTTACTTGATCAAGAAAGAGGATGGGGAGTGAAAAAAGATACATTCAACTTTTTACGTCAAATGGAAGTTTTTGGCGAAGATACATGGTTTGGAGTTGGAGATAGAGATGCTGCAACCCATCTGATCAGAACAAACATGTTGAAAAATGGAAGAAATCTAAGTGACATTACAAAATGGATGTGTGAGAAATTTGCAGTTACTGCAAACATCATACCAGTTACAGATAACAGTATTGAAACACGAATTACTACAAATAAAGGCGATTTACATTTACAAGAATATTGGGTCAAACACAGAGGAAAAGATCCAGTAGAAGGGATTCAATATATTGGCGCAGATAAAGCACGACCAAACCCAGAAGCAATTAATGCAATTCATGATGCAGAGATGGTAATCATAGCACCAGGGAATCCATTAACATCAATTGGTCCAATGCTACAGATTAAAGGAATTAGAAAAGAACTTTCAAAAATAAAGAAAAAAGTTGTTGCAGTTAGCCCATTGATTGGAGATAATGCAATTAGCGGACCTGCAGCAAAATACATGCAGGCTGCAGGAATAGAGTCAAATGCATATGGATTGGCAAAAATGTATTCAGACGTATGCTCAAACATCATTGTAGATCCAAAAGATAAACCGCTAGTAAAGAAAATTCAAAGTTTAGATATGAAAGTTTTTGAAACAAAAATCACTATGAAAAACAAAATCGCTGAAGACGCATTAGCAAATTTCATTTTAAAGCAAGTACACGTGTAATTTGAAAATAGCTGCAATTATTCCTGTAAAGACTTTCTCAAAAGCAAAAACACGTTTAGATTTATCACCACAACATGTTGAAGAATTGTGTAAAGTTATGCTAGAGGAGATTTTGCAAACATTATCAATATCACCTCAAATTGAAAAAATAATAATTGTAACTAAAGAAGAAAAAGCAATTGAAATTGGAAAAAAATTCAATGCAGTGATAATCATAGATGAAAAAGAAGAAAGTGTCAATAATGCCGTATCATTAGCAGACAAATATCTTTTAGAAAATAACTTTGATGTATCAATTGTATTTCCTCAAGACATCCCATTTATCAAAACTCAAGATATCGATTTTATGTTAAACTATAAGATGCACCCTAATTTTGCAATTATTGTCCCATCCAGAAGATTTGATGGAACAAATGCTTTGGTAAGAATGCCAGTAGATTTAATGAAAACCCATTATGATGAAGATAGTTACAAGATTCACATGAATACTGCAAAAAATCATACACTTAATGTTGCAATGGTGTTTGTGAAAAGAATAATGTGGGATGTAGATAATGCAGAAGATCTGAAATTTTTACTAGAACAAAATGAAAAGCCAGAAATTTCAGAAAAAATTAAAAATATACTAGAATCAAATTAGAACATTCTCTTAAAACATAAAAAAATTCTCAATTTAGGAAGGAATTACAAATATGTTTATAAGCAATGAATTAAAAAATTTAAATATCATAAAAAATGGTTAAATCAACAAATCAAAAAGACACATGCCCCAGATGTGGAAAAGGGGCCATAATTACAGATGTCAACAACGGTGAGAATTTTTGTGGTAAATGCGGATTAGTAATTACCGATAAAGTGGAGGAATCAGGACCAGAATGGAGGTCATTTTCAAATGAAGGTGAAAACAAAAGTAGGACCGGAGTTCCAACATCACTTGCAATGCACGATATGGGATTAGCCACAGTAATCAACCCACAAAACAGAGATGCAACAGGCAAGCCATTAACTGCTGCAATGAAAAGCACCATTGAAAGGTTAAGAACTTGGGATAGTAGAAGTCAAGTTCACGAACCCGCAGACAGAAACTTTAGACAAGCATTTAGTGAATTGGACAGATTAAAAGACAAACTTGTAGTAGGGGATTCAGTTATTGAAAAAGCTGCATACATTTACAGAAAAGCTTTAGAGAAAGGACTAGTCAGAGGTCGTTCCATTTCAGCATTGATTGCATCTGCACTATATGCAGCATGTAGGGATACAGAAACACCTAGAACATTAAAAGATATTGGTCAAGCAAGTAATGTCAAACGTAAAGATATTGCAAGATGTTATAGATTGTTACTTAGAGAGTTGGATTTAAAAATGCCCGTAGTTGATCCAGTGAAATGTATTTCAAGAATTGCAAGTAAAGCAGGATTATCTGAGAAAACAAAAAGAAATGCAACAAAAATTTTACAAAATGCAGAAGAACAAAAGATTTCAGCAGGGAAAGACCCAATGGGATTAGCAGCAGCAGCACTTTATGTAGCATGTGTTGGAAATGGTGAAAATAAAACTCAAAGAGATGTTGCAGATGCTGCAGGAGTAACAGAAGTTACAATTAGAAATAGATACAAAGGCTTGAAAGTAGCACTAGACCTGTAATGTTGGTTCTGTTTTAGAATAAAATTTATTTACAAATAAAATACAAATTGAAAACGCACCAGCAATTAATAATAAAATTTCCAATGTAGACATTAAGGAATGTGAAAATGCTTCTTCAATTGAAATTGTGTTTATCTGGGAAATAAAATTAGCATATGAAAATACAAAATAATTAGTAGCCCAATGAATCAATAGTGAAGCAACAAAACCATATCTAAGATAGACCCAACCCAGAATAATTCCACTTGCAGTTGCTTGTGCAAATTTACCCTCACTCCATGAATCGCCAAAGGCAATATGTGCAAATCCAAAAAGAACACCTACAAAAATAATTAAAGAAAGTGATTTTTTTGAATCAACAATATCCAAATTATCAGGCCTCCACAAACATTTAACAAAATATTTTATCGATGATTTACTGGAATACAGGGCAAATAACGGAATCCCGAGTAAAATTAGACGAAATCCAAACTCTTCTATTAAAGGTGCCAGACTAACATAAAAAAACTGAATAAGATCATTCTCAGCTAGGGGAGGGACAATATCAATTCCCACCCCCTCCTGAACAAAATTAATCAAAACAGAAATTAAAATTAAAATTGAAAACCATTTTGTAATTCCAATCATATAGTTTAAT
>CALFHG010000274.1 GCA_937875805.1 uncultured Nitrosopumilaceae archaeon | reverse complement strand
CTGTAGTTTCAGGATCTGCAATTAATTCCTTCATTACAACTCCCATGTTGTTTTGTCCACCAACCATTATTCCTAGTATCTTGCGATACACTTTGGATTTCATACTATCTGAGTTTACATAGAGTACAATTTTCTTTGGAATAATTTTTGTAACTTTGAGAATATTTGCAATATCGTTAATAGTTGATTTTAACAATTCTTCTGATTGAATTGATGTTGCATCTAGTTTCTCTTTAGAAAACTCTGGCCATGCTGATTTTGATACTACATCAGAGTATCCAAGATTCTCCCACATTTCTTCTGCCACATGTGGTGCAAATGGAGACAACATTGCAACACGAACAGAATTGATGTAATGTAATATTCCTGATACATCATCTCTTCCTTTAGCTTCTACTCTCTTACTATACCAGCTCAAGTCAGTTTCAAATGTAAATAAAATATCCTGCAATGCTTCACGTAATCTCATTTTCTCCACAGCTTCTGTAACCTGTATTATCATATTCTGGGTTTTTGATAAAATCCATCTGTCTTCAGCTTGTAACTCTCCAATTGCTCCCTTTTTGAGCCTAGAGCACTCCTCTAATAGAGATGCAATCTTGTTTTGAATACCATATACTGATTCCATGTTAAAATCAGCATCTTGTAGTAATTCAGCTGATGATATTATTGCTAGTCTTATGGGGTCAGCCCCATGTTCTCTGATTGCAGTTCGTAGTGGAATGATATTTCCCATACTCTTACTCATTTTAGCACCATCCATCATTACACTACCATTAACTACAATTTCTTGTGGCCATAATTTTTTCTCAAATATTGCAACATGATTAAGGACAAAAAATGATAGATGGTTCTGTACCAAATCTCTACCTGAATGACGTGAGTCAACTGGATAGAAATATTGGAATTCTTTTTTCATTGTATTAATTACATCCTCTGTAAGATTGGATGTTGATACAGCTAGAGCCAAATCTCCTTTATCTAATAATATGTAATCAAAGAATTCTCTAGTTAAATTCTCAGCATTAACTGTTCCATCATTTACAAATCGTGAAATTGTATAATATGCCATGTATATCACAGAATCTGATAGTGATTCTACAATCCAATCCTTATCCCATGGAAGTTTAGTTCCCAATCCTTGTTGTCTTGCACATGCTCGCTCATGCAACCAATCAATTACCTCTTTGAACTCTGTTCTAATATTACTTGGAAGAATATTCATCTCATCAAAACAATTACGAGCTTGCTCCTTCCACTCCTCATCCCCGTAATTCAAAAACCATTGGTTGTTCAATATTTTAACAACACATTCAGTCCCACATCTACAATGCACTGGTGCATTCTCTAACACTGGGAATTTTTCTAGTTGTTTGTTTTCTTGGAGCCATGCTCTTACTTTGTCTCTACCAAATTGTACTTTTTCATTATTGAAATCTCCACATCGCTCATTTAATTTTCCATCAGTAAACTCTTTGAGGTATAATTCCTTTGTAGCCTCCTCTAATTTTTCATCTGTTTGGTTTGAAACTCCTAGTTTTTCACAAATCTGTTTTGCAGGATATTCATCATATCCTGGAGTTACAATAATTGGAATAGGCTCAATTTTAGAGGCCAATTCGTGATTTTTAGCCTTCAAGTCCATCAATGCCTGGTAATCCTTTGGTGCATGTGCAGGCACTGACATTACTAATCCTGTACCCATTCCAGGCTCTACAAACTCTGCAGGCAAAATTGGAATCTCATTACCACTGTTTGGTGCAATAGCTGATTTTCCTATAATCTCACTACCTGCAATATCACCAATTATTTTTACTTGTTTTTCAAAGAATACTATTTTATTTGCACATTGCTCTGAAACTATCCATGTTTCATTATCAACTGTAACTTTTTTGTATATCACATTTGGATTGACCCACAAATTAGTTACACCGAAAATTGTTTCAGGTCTTAATGTTGTAACTGGAAAAACAAATTCACCAAATGAAAATTTGACTAGAAAGTTTTTATCATCAATTTTTGGTTCTACATCACCCATTGTATCGTGTTGCGATACGGGATTCTGATCCTTTGGACACCAACCAACTGGATGACTGCCTTGAATAATTTTACCATTTTCTTTTAGTGTTGTAATTTGCCATTCGATAAACTTTTGATAACCTGGAACGATAGTAGTAAACTCTCGTCTCCAATCAATTGAATAACCCATCTCAATCATTCCTGATTTTATCTCTTCATGGAAATAATCTGCAATTT
>CALFHG010000273.1 GCA_937875805.1 uncultured Nitrosopumilaceae archaeon | reverse complement strand
AGAATTATCTTTATCAGTTCAATATTGACTTTCTTCATAGCCTAACTCGACACATTCTGATGTTATCTTTAATCCAAACGATGCAAACAACATTTCCAATGGAACATCAGTTGCATGTTTGTGAATTAGATATGGGTTGTCATTTTCAAAATGTATGTATTTACTTTGAATCTGAAACTGTGGATGAGAAAAATCTAACTTGTCACCATTCACATATACTACCAATGCTGCATGTGCATGCTCACTGCCAAATTGCCCAACTCCATAGTGATTTGCAATCTTTTCCTCTAGTGTCTTAAAACTAGTATTATCCAAAATTTGTGAATCAATTTCACTTTGGTTTAGAAAATAATATGAAAATACTCCTACAGCAACTAAAACAAAGACTATTCCAAATATGGTAAGTGATTTACCTTTTGATTTTATTTCAGGTTCAAAATATGCCGAGTCACTCTCCTCTATTCTTCCTGGGAGACTAAAATCTGAATCCTCTTTGGGTAAAACTTTCTCAGTCAAGTAATGATCATAGTCATTTTATTGTATAAATTTCAATATCCAAAATTATCTATATTCACCACCACAATCACCAATGACATCAAAGAGATCATTTGCTTTTGTAGTGACAGAATTTATTGATGAAATATCTTGCTCATCTAATTTTACATCAAAGACTTTGGCATTGTCTTCTCTGTGTTCGGCAATACCTAGCCTTGCACCAATTATTACTCCTGCAACTTGCGGTTTATCCAAAATAAAACGTGTTGCAACATTTGCAATACTACAATTATATTTTTGTGCAATTCCGTTTAACACAGATAGCAACTCTTGGAATAACTGCCATCCTCCCCATGCATCAATCATGTTTTTGTATTTTTGTACACTAGATGTAGTCAGATCACCTCTGTGTGGTTCATCAACTCCTAGGTATTTCTCAGAAAAAAACCCTCCAAGCAAAGTGCCATAGGATAGAATCTTTATTCCATGTTTTGCAAAGTATGGAGCCATCACCTTATCTGGTCTTTGATCTAAAATAGAATACTGAACTTGATTTGATACGATTTCATACCCCTGTTCTTTGATAATTTTGACTCGCTCTGTATCAAAGTTAGTCAGTCCAATATGTTTGATTTTGCTTTCCTTTTGTAATTTTGATAAATTATTTAGTGCATCAAGATAACTCATATCGTTATAATCCCACCAGTGAAACTGTAACAAATCAATACAATCTGTTTTCATTTTTTGCAATGATTGCTCGATATAGTGAGTTACTATACTGTTACTCATTGGACCTGGATTTGGAACAAACTTTGTTAGTGCTTGAAATTTTTTCTCTGGATCTATTTTTTCTCTAAATTTTCCAATCAAAGATTCTGCAGGACCGTAAATGTCTGCCAAATCCCATGTTGTAAATCCTGAATCTTGATATTTTTCCATATCACTAACTGCTAGTTCTGAATCAATCTGACCATGACCTCCTGCAACTTGCCACATTCCGTTAAGAACTCTAGAAATTTCTAAATCTCCAAGAACTGTCTTCTCAATTGGCATATAACAATACAATTTTTCTTTGGAATATAGTTTACTTGGCTAATATTGAGTGAAACATTCAGAGTTGTAGAATATTTTGGATCTAGTAAAAAGTGCAGAATTATTTGCAAAGAGTAAACATGCAGGACAATTCAGAGCAGATGGAACTACACCTTATTCAAAACATCTAGATGATGTTGTAAACAGACTCAAAAGTTTAGGTGTAATTGACGAGCAGATATTTTGTGCAGGATGGCTTCATGATACCATAGAAAAAACAGAAACTACTTTTGATAATTTGTATGAGCAGTTTGAAAGTGAAATTGCAGTGTTGGTCTCTTCTCTATCAAAAGACATGACATTGACTAGAAAAAAAAGAGAGCAAGCATATGTAATTCAACTCAAAGAATCATCATTTAATGCAAAACTAATCAAACTATGCGATATTTCTGCAAACCTAAGTGATCTGAAAAACTATGAAGCATCAAAATCAAAGAAACTACGAATAGTTAAACAACTAAGAACCTATCTTAACATTATCAAAAATGATATCATAAGAAATACAGACTATCCATATGTCCAGTCTCTTATAGAAAGTACTAATGTAATTTTTGTAAAGTTTGGTCAGAGACCAATATCTGTCCAGTTAAAATCCTAAATTAGCCTCAAACCAATTCAAAAATCTTAAATTTATAAATTTCCTAGTACATTCATGAGTGAAAATAAAGATTTTGAAATTTTAGATAAACTAAACAACAAATATTTCACAGAACTTGAGACTTCAGTCCCACATATTCAACAAACCCTATTTGATTTACAAAATGAATTCTACAAGACATGGAGAAATGCAATTACTGCAAATACCATACTATACAAAGAATTTTTAAATAATTCAGGATCAGCATTCCCAAAGTCTGCACAAGATCTTGTAGAAAATGTGAGTGAGGAGGCTTTAAAATTTCGCTCTATATACAATAAACTTACAATATCAAATATTGAATCTATAAAAAATACTTCAAAGACATGGAATGATAATGCTGAAACATTTGTGGATTTGAACAGAAAAATAATGCACTATTGGCTATCTGTGTTTTCTTCAAAAAGAAACTAGTCTAATACCACTACAGCAATTATTGCTACAAGACTAAAAATCATGGCAACTATTGCATACTTGCTTTTCTCACTCCATCCTTCTTTTACGGTAACTTTCATGATGTATTCTTCAAATTCTTTGTATTCATTTATGCCTATTGCTAGTTATCACAGAAATATCTAAATCACTACTATCTAACAAAGAATTATCTTGGAATTACCACGTGGAATGAAAGACTTTGAGGGAGAAGAAAACACAAACATTGAACACGTTAGATCACATTTTAAGAAATTATCAAACTTGTATGGATTTTCATTTATGGATCCATCCCCAATTGAGCTATTATCTACACTAGAGACAAAGTCCGGTCCTGGAATTAGAGATGAAATTTATTATTTCAAAGACAAAGGAGACAGAGAAGTAGCATTACGTTTTGACTTTACAATGGGACTCACAAGGTATGCAACTGCCCAAAAATCAATGAAGCTTCCAGCAAAAATCTCGGCATTTGGAGGGGTGTTTAGATATGATGAGCCGCAAAAAGGAAGATACCGATACTTTCACCAATGGGATATCGAAATTTATGGTAAGGCTAGCCTTGAATCCGAAGCAGAAATCATAGAAATTACATCCAGATTATTTGATTCCCTATTACTCAAGGATATCACAATTGACATTAATCACAGAAATCTTGTAGAGTCTTACATCAACAAAGTCTTTGATTCAAAAGAACCACAACTAGTTGCTGATATTTTACGTGCAGTAGATAAGATTGCAAAAAAATCAAAAGAGCAAATCCTAAAAGAATTCCAAGAAAAGGGCTATGCAACAGAAAAATTGGAAAAAATTCTAGAATTCTCACAAATTAAAGGCTCTATTGCAGACGTAGAAAAGGCATTTGATGTTTCACAACTAGAATCTTGGGATGAACTAAAACAATTAATCGACTCACTAGAGAATAGAGGAGTTTCAAATGTTAGAATTAATTTTGGTATAGTTAGAGGATTAGACTACTATTCAGGTATAGTCTTTGAAATATTTGATAAAAATTCTACTCTAGGTGCACTAGCAGGTGGTGGACGATATGATACACTAACTAAAGCATTCAACAGAGAAGATATTGGTGCAACAGGAGTTGCAGGTGGAGTTGAAAGAATTATCTTAACAATGCAAGAGCAAAAAATAATTTCTGAATTAAAACAAAATAGAGTTGCAGTACTATACATAAACGAAGAAATGCAAAAAGTTGCTCATTCCATTACATCATTATTAAGACTAAACAATATTCCCACTGATATTGATTTGGCAGGACGTAACATAAAAAAACAAATGGATATTGCAACAAATGCTAAATTTGCAATAATTGTTGGGCCACAGGAATTAGAAAATGGAAATGTTGTTCTCAAAGATATGGTAAATGGAACTGAAGGAACTATATCTTTAGAAAAACTAACTGAAGATCCAAAATCTATTCTTAATTTAGAAATGCTCTAGTTAACATCATAATTTCAGGACCACTAGTCATTGATCCTACAACCATACAATGATTATTTACCAAAATTCCAGACGAGACATATGGGACACCATTGTTTATGGAGCTCGGTTCAATTTTTACGCCTAGAAAATCAGATATGGTCTTCATTTCTTCCTCGTCTGATTCTGGATGGATTGCAGCACCAGTTGCATTTGCTACTAGAACAACACCTGTCAGGTTGAATCCTGCAATTTTTTTCTGAATTACCTCAACTCCCAATACATCTGATATTGTTTGACAATCTTGTTTTGATAGTAAAGGGGATACAACTGCTCCTTTGTCATTGGCACAGACTACATTTCCAATTGCATTAAATTTAGTATCTAAAACTCCAACTTCTAAATCCGTTTCATCTTTTAGATAATCATATTCATTTTGATAAGCAGTATTTGGAAGTAAGATTCCTTTATTGTTCATCACTGACAATGCACCAATTAATCTGGTATTTGCAATGGCAGTATTGTAAATTTCTATGTTTAGATATTCTGCAAGCTTGTCAGATTTGGTTTTAGCAAATCCCATTGGAACTAGACCAATGGTATCATTGACTGCAATGTATACTCCAAGGTTTGGTCCTCTATACACATCATACTTGATAATATCCATATCCAGAGTATTGTCAATTGATCGTTATGAACGTAAGGAATTTTCCCTTCCTAGTTGATCGATTCTTTACTTGTTTGTTCGTATCTGAGCTATCTAGCTTTAAATAATAACTCCAAGAAAATTATATCATGCCAATAGCAGAAAATTTCCCTGAAGGCCTAAAGCCAACTGGAAAAATTAATCTCGATGATGGAAATTTCCATATCATGTGGGGTCCAGGTAAAACTAAAAACACTGACGGCTCACCAGCTGAAGTGCTAGGAGATGCAGACGTTGTTGCAGCATATGCAGCAAGAGGCGAAGAACAAGTTCCTCTTGGTGTCAGCGGTACAATGGTTGCAGTAGATTGGGATTCTTGTATTGCAGATGGTGCATGCATTGAGGCTTGTCCTGTACAAGTCTTCCAATGGTACAGAACTGAAAAAGATATTCCAGCTAAAGATGTTGTTGGTCAAACCTTTGCAGGTACTGGCAGTGATGTAAAAGATGAACGCAAAGATCTTACAGATAAAGCAGATCCAATCAGAGAACATGATTGTATCTGGTGTATGGCATGTGTTTCAGTATGTCCACCAGCAGCTATCAAAGTTGATCAAGCAAATGTTGAAAAACATGAAAGCGCTGCAAAAACTTTGTAATTTCAGATATCTCGAACCTAAAAATTTTTGATTTTTCTATTTATTTCTAAATTTAGTCCCAACTAATTTTATCTAGCTTTAAATAATATTCTGAAATTATCTTATACATGGTAGATCTACAAATACCTGAAGACTTTTGTCACAATGATGTTAAACCAACCGGAAAAACAAGTCATTCCGATGGTGAAAATCTCCATTTTATCTGGGGTGACGGAAGAACTGATGGTGCAGCATTCTCAAACGAAGATGTAAAGGCAGCCTATGCAGACCGAGGAGAAACACAAGTTCCTCTAGGAATTCATGGTACTACAGTTGCAGTCGATTGGGATTCATGTGTTGCAGCAGGTGCATGCATGAGTGTATGTCCCGTTCAAACATTCCAATGGTTCAGAACCGAAAAAGATATCACTGCAGCAGCTTGCAAAGGTGAAACTTTTGAAGGTACTGGCTTGACAGAACAAGATGAAAGATTAGATTATACAGACAAATCACAACCAATCAGAGAACACGATTGTACAGTTTGTATGGCATGTCAAGAAATCTGTCCTGAAGGAGCTATTCTAATCGAATCATCAAACCAGGAATGGCACGAAAAAGCAGCCGGAACATATGTCAAAATGCCATCTGGCGGTGGCGGACCTCACGCACACGATTAAAAAGAATTTTTTCTTTTTTTCTTATTTTTCTATTTTACATCAACAGATTTTAACTGCTTTTCTACAATATTTTTTGCAGAGGTCGCCTAGCCCGGTAGGGCGCGGGCCTTGAAAGCCTGTGTTCGCAAGGACACGGGGGTTCAAATCCCCCTCTCTGCGTTTTAATTTTCTACTCTAGCTAGTTCTGCTAACATTGCAGATAATTGAATTTCAGAATTTGCTCCAGATAATATTCTATAATCATACTTTGCAATTATTTCTAAAATGTCTGCCAACTTTTCATGTTTTGATTTGAATACTGCAGAGTTGATGTATTTTAGAAAATCAGATTCTGACATTCCATAAACTTTGATTAACTCAATCATTTTCTCTCTGGCTTCTAGAACTTTTCCAGCAAGTGCAATTTTTAGAACTTCATCAACATCACTGGTTTTAGTCAATCCAGCTGATGATTTTACATTCTCTTCTGTAATGTCTCCAATACTGGCAGTTGCCTGCATTATGTTGATGGCATGTCTCAAATCTCCTTCAGAATAATCATAAATTGCTTTGAGACCTTTTTTGTCAGTCTTTACTTTCTCTTTTTTGGCGATCTCCTCTAATCTACCAATAACGTCTTCTTCAGGAACTGATGTGAACTTGAAGGTAGCACATCTGCTCTGAATTGGGTCTATAATTTTTGAAATATTATTGGCAATGAAAATAAATCTGCAAATCTTTGCAGTATCTTCAATAATTCGTCTTAGAGCAGTCTGTGCATCATTTGTCATCTCGTCTGCTTCATCTAAAATTATAATTTTGAATGGAACCTCATCCATTCCGGCAAATCTTGAAAATTTCTTTACTTTCTCTCTGACCATTCCAATTCCTCTCTCATCAGATGCATTTAGCTCTAGGGTATTGTCTCTAGCATACTCTCCTAAAATTTGTCTTGCAACACATAGTGCTGTAGTAGTTTTTCCGACTCCTGCAGAACCTGAAAACATCAAGTGTGGCATATCTGTTGGATCTTTGATTAAAGCTTCCAAACTACCAATAATCTCAGTTTGATTTACAATTTCAGAAAGTTTCATTGGTCGATACTTTTCTACCCACATTCCAGTTGCAGTCATGAGTATCAAAGACTAAATCCCATTAATAAATCCGAATTGGTTATTGTAATATGCTATATCCTAAAATCAAATCTTGTATTATTAGATGCGATCAGCCTGAAATTAATTAGGATCAAATGATCTCACTAAATTGTTAACAGAATTGATCGATCCTCTACTTGAGGATCTAAATCAGACTAAGTGATCTCAAATGGAAATAGACAAAGTAGAAAAAGTACATTCAATTGGATACCGCTTAAAGGATGCTAAATTTACGATTAATCAAGATTTCAAGTATAATGTTGCAGGTATGAAAATTGAGGGTACCCAAGGTGATACAAATAACATGCCTCAATGGATAGGGAAAATTCTCTCAGAGAATAAAATAGGAACACTAATTTCTCCAGACATGATTACTCAACTAAAACAAGCACTGTCAAAAGAAAAGATGGTTGGTGAATATCAAATCTCTACACTTGATCCTCACTTTTACATCCGGCTAAAAGAATCCATGAAAGAACTAAACCGTGATGATTTTGATAAAGTTGAAAGTATGATGTTGGAATTATTTAGAATGAGACGAGGTAAACTAGTAAAGATTGCCGATACTATCAAATTAAATTCAGAATTATATAACAAGATAACTGTTGAAGAAAATGTTTTCTACAAAACTATTCATGATAACAGTGTAGAGTTTGAAAAACAGATAAGAGGAGAACAAAATGAGTAGCACTCAAACTAGTACATTTACTGATTCTGCTTTATCAGATAAAGTAAAAGAATTTTTAACTCGATTCAAGGATAGAGATGGCGCATACAAGTATGTAGATGCAATCGACGAGATGATGCCAAAGAATGCAAAATACATTATCGTTGATTACAATGATTTGGTAGTAGAGCCACAAATTGAGATAATATTTTCTAAAAATCCTGATAGACTATTTGATGCATTTGGAAGAGCAATCAAAGAAGCGTTACAAACAAGATTTCCAGAATATGCAGAAAAAATTAAAGATGAAGTTCGTGTAAGATTAATCAATTTCCCATTAGAGCGAAGTCTAAGACAAATCACTGCTGAAACTATTGGAAAGATTACAA
>CALFHG010000272.1 GCA_937875805.1 uncultured Nitrosopumilaceae archaeon | reverse complement strand
CAAAAAGATTTGGATATTTGTGAAAGCAAATAGTCTTTCTAATCGTTAAATACACATGTTAACACATCATCGTTAACTAATTTCTATCTTTTAATTATTTTTTTAAAATTAATAAGATATAGATATTGGATTTTATTTTAATTAATTATGTCTACTACATCATTAAGACGCGATCACGAATTAATAGAAAAAGTTATCAAAGCAATGGAATCTACTGTTCAATTATTAAGTGATGGTAAACAGATTCCTGAATCAATATTATTACCAGTAATTGATTTTTCAAAAAACTTTACAGATGTTTGTCATCACAGTAAAGAAGAAAAATCACTGTTTCCAGCTTTAGAGCAAGCTGGTTTACCTACCCATATGGGGCCTATTGCTATGATGTTAATTGATCATCAGCGTTCACGAGAAATCGGTGCAGACATGGAAGTGTCAGCAAAAGAATATCTTTCATCAGGTGATTCTACAAAATTAGTAAGTGATATGCAACAATATGTTGAACATATCACTGAGCATTTGTGGAAAGAGAATAATAAATTATTCATGATGGCTGAAGCAAGATTACAATATGTTTCAGAAAAGGTTGACAAAGAACTTAATGAAATTGAAAAATCAAAACTTGATGAAATAGGAAAAACTAGAGAACATTATGAACAATTAGCAGAAAATCTTACAAAAGATGTTTCTAAGCAAGGTAGTTAAATTTGCCACACAGTATATTTGGTCAAGTAACTGCAGTGAGAAAATTTACACATGGGGATATTGAATTTGATTTTTATCATGAAGATGAAATCACCACATACAGATATTCATCAGATCCTAGCAGATTAGGAAATTTTCCTAAAGAACTTGTTGAAATTTTGGTACCTACTTTAGCTACTGATATTTGCATTGAGATTTTCTTTGGGGATGACGGACATCCAACACATGTTCAATTAGAGGAATGCGATGAAGAAGAAGAAGATGATTTAGATGAAGATTCTGATTTAGATGACTAATATTTCAAAATAATTATTCTACGTAATGATGATGTGTTAAATTATCATAAAATCTAACTGATTTCAAATTTACAAATTCTAACATGCCATATCTTGATAATTCTCTTCCAAATCCACTATGTTTTATTCCTCCAAATGGAATTCGTGGGTCTGAAATTACTACATTATTGACACTTACTATTCCTGATTCAATTCGCCTAGATATTTTATCTGCTTTAGCAAGATCTTTTGTCCAAATGCTTGCACCTAAACCAAATTCACTCTCATTAGCTAATTTTACTGCCTCACTTTCATTTTCAACAATTGTAATTGGAGCTACTGGTCCAAAAGTTTCTTCTTGTGCTATTCTCATGTTTGGTTTAACATTTCTAAGAATTGTTGGTTTGTAGAAGAACCCTTTTCCATCTATTTCAGACCCTCCTAGAAGAATTTCCGCACCTTTTTCTTTTGCATCCTCAACTATTCCAGAAATTGTTTCTAGACCATCTTTACTTGATAATGGTCCGATATCTGTTTCAATTGACATTGGATCACCTATTTTGAGTTGAGATGCTTTTTTAATAAATAACTCGATAAATTCATCTGCAATATTTTTTCCAACAAAAAATCTTTTTGATGCAACACAACTTTGGCCACAATTGATGAATCTGCCTTTTACAGCACCTTCTGCTGCGTTTTCAATTATTGCATCATCTAATACTATGAAAGGATCACTTCCACCTAATTCCAATACGCATTTTTTTAAATGTCTTGCAGCTCTTTCACCTACCTTTGCACCTGCATTAGTGCTGCCCGTAAAAGTTACAGCATTAACATCTGAATCTATAAGATGATTTGCAGATTCTACACTTCCCACCACAGTTTGAAAAATTCCATCAGGCATTCCAGATTCAGTAAATGCTTTTTCAATTTCAATACCTGACTGCATTGTTACTCTAGATGGTTTCATAACAATTACATTTCCTGCCATTAGACAAGGAGCTGCAAATCTTAATGCTTGCCAATATGGAAAATTCCATGGCATAATTGAGCCTATAACACCAAGTGGTTCAAAAGTCAGAAAACTCTTTCTTGCATCTGTGTTTAATACTTCATCAGCAAGAAAACTATCTCCATGATCTGCATAAAATTCTAAAGCCCATGCACATTTTTCAATCTCTCCAATTGATTCTTTGAGTGGTTTACCCATTTCAGATGTAGCTACTGTTGCGAGTTTTGTTTTGTTCTTCTTTAGATATTCAACTAAATTGTAAATGTAACTTCTACGTTTCTCATAATCTTTTTTCCATTCAGGATATGCTCTCTTTGCTTTTCCTACTAAATCAAATACTTGATTTTTATCCATTGCAGAATAATTTGCAATATCTTCACCAGTAGCTGGATTTACCGTAGTGATTTGACTCAAGGATCTCCTGAAGATTTTCTCCTATTTATTCTAGTGACCTAGTTTTCAAACTTTTGGTCTAATCAAAATGTCTGTTGCATATCTTGTTTGATCTCATCAATTTTCTTTTGATATGCTTTTCTAGATTTATCATTCTTTTTTAGATTCAAAACATTTTGACATGATGGACATTTGAACATTCCATCAAGAGATTCTTCAAATGTTACTCTAGGACAATCTTCGTTTCCACAGTGATAGAAATCTCCAGCATTTTCATAATCTAATCTCTGCTGTAATCTTTCATCAATTTTTTTCTTTTGACTTTCAATAAAATGTTCTACTTCCTCTCTTCTAGTTCTCCATCTGTAAACAAACCACCCTTTCCTTTCGTCTTTAACCCTAATTCCTGTAATGAGAGATTTTCCAAATAGATCATACAATACTTTTCTTACCATATTGATTCTGAGACCTGTGGAACTAGCAATTTCTTCATCAGTAGCATCTTCGGCTTTTAGAAGAGATCTTGCTACTTTGAGATATTCATCTCCTCCAATCATTGAAGCAATTCTAACAAAAGGATCTTCGTATTTGTCTACCAACTCTAATGACTCCTGATTTTCTACTATTAATCCCTTCTTTCTTTTACTTGCACATTTTTGCCATTTTTGGTAGGGATGATCTTTCTTTTTGCATTGGGAAACTCTTTTTCAAATTGTTTGCCTTTTTGGATACGATCTAAAAGAATTGCTAAAGCACTAATTTCTGAATGAGGTTGACTACCAACTCCGACATTATAATCTGCCAATTCATAAATTTCCCTTGGAACTTTTTCAGCTCCTACAACAATCAACAGATTTTCTTCTTCTCTAATTTTTTCTTGAGCGTCATTGATACTTTCACCATACATTGAAAGATGAACAACTTTGAATCCTTCATCTTTTTTCTTTTTCACAATTGGTTTCCATTTTTCAATAAACACAACCTCGAAATTACCTCCCCAGGTATTATTGATTTTTCCAATGGTATCTTTGATTTCTGGATTTATCTCAGTCATGTAAATTCGCTCTGCACCAAATCCTCTTGAAACAAGTGCAACATGTGTTGTTACCCGGTCATCTCTAACTAGACGTTGTCCAATTCTAACTACTTCAATTACCAAATGTTTTATCAACTCCTTCCCACGAATTATTTTTTGGTTTATGATAATTTTGACCTTCTGTAATCCCTTTGATTAATTCTTTTAATTGTATGATATTTTTCCCAGTTTTTGCAGAAACTGAAATCAATTTTTTATTTTCATCTAAATTAAGATATGTAATTTTTCGCTCAATTTCTTCATTTTTTAATAAATCTGATTTGTTTAGAGCATAAATTATCTTGTCTTGTTCTACTCCTAATTCATTCAAAGTTCTCATACAACTCGAAAATTTCTTTTTCAATTCAGAAATTGAATCATTAATATCAATTACCAAAATAATTACATCTGTATGTACTAATTCTTCTAGTGTTGATTTGAATGCATCAACCATGTAAGCTGGTAGTTTACTGATAAAACCAACTGTATCTGCAATTAAAAATGGTTCTTGATCTATCATCACTCTTCGTGTAGTTGTAGTAAGAGTTGTGAAAAGTTTTTCACTTTGAACTTTTGTTTCACCTGTAGTTTTGTTAAACAATGTGGTTTTTCCTGAAGAAGTGTAACCTGCAAGTGATATTGTTTTAAATCCCATTCTCTTTCTTCCTTTTCTATGAAGCTCTCTTTGTTTTCCAGCTTTTTCAAGTTTTGATCTTATTGTTTGCATTCTATGTTTGATGTCATTATAATACACATCAACTTCGAATTGCCCTATTCCCATAAATCCGGGCTGTTCGCCCATGTTTGCAAGTCTAACTTTCTCTTTTGCTCTTGACATTTCATATCTCAACTGTGCTAATTTTACTTGTAATTTTGATTCTGCACTTGAAGCTCTACTTTCAAAAATCTCAAGAATCAATGCTTCTCTATCTAATACCTCCCTGTGTAATTCTGTAGCAAGATTATAGTTTTGACTTGGTTTTAGAATCTCATCAAATACTATGACATCTGGTCTTACCCTATCTGCAATTTCTTGTAATTGTTCTAGTACTCCACCACTGATGCCATACTTTGGTTTTTGAAGATAATTCTGTGTTATTACGTGGACTACCTCGTATCCTGCTGCATCACACAATCCTTTTGCCTCATTTATTGAGTCTTCTTGATCATATGTAATTAAAATTGCAGAATTCACTCTAATTCCTTTTTTAATTCAATCTAAGATAATTGTATTGGATATGTTTTTTGAATTAATCATATTTTTTTAGTGTTTTTTCTATATTCATATTCAAAACTATTTCAGCTATATCACTAGCATATTCAGAAACTCTTCTAATATTTTCAGTCATTCTTCGCACCCTGTAAATTTCCTCATCATCTTTTAATGATTTTGAAGCGTCTCTTACTTTTTTCTCAAATTTAGTAATTTGATTAATTTTTACAATGGTCTTTTCAGCCTGATAGTAATCTTCTTTGAATAATGCAAGACATGCATCATCTAAAACAGATAGGCAAAACTCATTCATTTCCTCAAATTTTTGCAAAATCTCTTTTTTTACAGGTTTTTTAAATTCAATTAGATCTTTAGCAATGAATGCAGCATGATCTCCAGTTCTCTCTATATTTTTCACAATTAGTCTATATCCTAGACAATTTCTAGCATTTCTAAAACCCATCTCTTTTAGCATATGCTCATTCTGAATTGCAATCTTTAATTGTCGAATAATATAAAATCCAAATCTATCTACTTCATCATCTGTATTGATAACTTCTTGGGCCAATTCTAAATTATTTTCTTTTACAGCTAAAATTGCATCACTTGACATTGATTTTGCCAAGTGAAGCATTCGTTTGAAAGCACCATCCACTGATAATTCTAATAGATTGACAAGAACCTGCACTGTTATACCACTAATAGAATCGGCAATTATTTCAGAACCCATTAGCATTCGTTTTACTGCTTCTTTCACTGAGTTTCTTTGAGGAACGCTTAATCTACCATTTTTTGGTTTTACATTAATTGTCTTATATCCTAAAAAATACAATGAAATTAATTTCCTAACAATCGATGATGCTTCTTCTTCTCCTTCAATTTCTATGGTTGCATCTTCTTTCTTTTGAGTTCGAGATTCAAATTTTGGTGGATAAAGCTCTAATGTTGATGAACCTTTTCGGATCATTCTGATTTGGTCTCCTTGTTTGAGACCTAATTCTGTAATCCATTGTTTTGGTAATGAAACTATGTATGATGATTTTCCAGTAAATTGGATTTTTCTAGTCTCTCCTACCTCTTCCATAATCTAAATGGAAAATCCTATTCTATATAGTTTGATCCTCATAATATAGACTAACACTGAACTAATATTTAGAAAAAATTCCATAATGAGTATTGGATCATATCATTAAACTTCAACATTCTCTTGATGCATTATTTGGAAATGGTACATCCAAATTATTACCAAAAGATATTGAAATTACTTTTTCTCGAAAAACTGGTAGAATACGAACAGTTTCTCATAAAGGAAAATTTCTATTTACTTTGAGAATTGACGGAAGTCTATCTATTAGCATTCATTTTGCTCAAATATTATTGGAAAATAAAAAATTTAAAGAAAATTGTGTAGAAATAAATTCTGATGCTGCCCCCTATGTGGAGCAAGGTAGATCAGTTTTTTGCAAACATGTTATCTCATGTGGAAAAAATGTCCAAATATCTGCAGACACTCCTGTATTATTCAAAAATAAGGTAATTGCAATTGGCAGGGCAATTTTATCGTCTGAGATGATTTGTGATTTTGATAGGGGTGTGGCCATAAAGATTAGAGATAGTTTAAAAAGTCGTAATGAGGAAATAATATCATGATGCGAGGAGGAAACCGCGAAATGCGAAGAATGATGGATAAGATGGGTCTGGACATGA
Organism: uncultured Nitrosopumilaceae archaeon; assembly: GCA_937875805.1. Lineage (GTDB taxonomy): Archaea > Thermoproteota > Nitrososphaeria > Nitrososphaerales > Nitrosopumilaceae > Nitrosopumilus. The sequence goes on along the minus strand of CALFHG010000272.1, from coordinate 1,811 downwards.
ACGAATTATCTAATGTTCAAGAAGTAATAATTAAAACTGATAAAAAAGAAATTATTATTTCAAAACCTTCTGTTACTGAAATGAAAGCAAAAGACAGTTCTATTTTCACAGTAACTGCTGATAGTTATGAAGAAAGAGAATTGGAGGTTCCAATTTTCTCAGAAGAAGATATTCAGCTTGTTTGCCAACAAGCAGGTGTTGATGACGAAAAGGCCAAAAGTGCTTTAGAAGAAGCAGAAGGCGATCTTGCCCGAGCTATCTTGCTTTTAACAACAGGATAATCTCAGAATATCTCATTAGTGTGCCTAACAAATGAATGATTTAAGTAATGGATTATTAGATTTAGAACATAATGAGTAGTATGGCTGAATCCAAAGTCACAGGAATTATCACATCTCTGAATGCCTTAGAAGATGATTTAGATTCTCTAAATAGCAAAGTCGGAGATATGAAAAAACAATTATCTGTAAAGGCTATGACCGAAATTGATAATTTACTAGAAAAAACTCGTGAAATGGCTACTAAAGAGGCTGAAGTTATTATCAATGCTTCAAAAGATAAGGCAACTGCTGAATCAGCAAAAATCGCTCAAGAGGGTGATGCAAAATTATCTGAAACCAAGTCAAACATTGATACAAATTTTGATGAAGCCGTCAAACATGTAGTGTCTACTATTTTGAAAGCATAAATCTGAATATTATTTTCCTTTCCTAAACTATCGTCCCTTACAGAATTTATGTATTAGAATTGTTACTGCCTATGGCAAACCATACTATGTATTTTCAACCTATTTTTTGATTCTATCCTTTCAGAAGAAATCAAGAACTGTCATGGCTACCTAATACTTATGACTCAAAAAAAAAACATCTAAAAAAATGTAAGAAAATTTTATTTCATGAAAATCTTCTTGAACATTATCCTGCTGAATTTAGAGATGTAATATTTTAAAAATTTAATCTCAGTTTTAAAAAAGAAAACATTGAATTAATTTTTGATAGTATTCAAAACCAATAGATGTTTCAAAAATCGACAATTTGGAACTACAAATTTTGTCACCAATCCTTTCAGCAAAATATATTTCTTAACTGGAATGATATTGATATTCCATTCTTCCCTTGTAAATTACAGGTTTTGATTTTTATTATTTTTTGTAAAAATTCTAATTTATTCAAAATTTCTCAGTTTTTTTATGTGTTAATCAAATATGATAATGTTATAGATTTTCATCATTTTTTTTAAAAAAATTGAAATTTTTTGTCAAACATGTATATTGCTACATGTTAATAATTCAAAAAATATTGTTTTAAAATAAGCTATACATATTTATTGTTGATTTTGTGTTTTTATTTGAAAATAATAATTTTGATCGATATAAAAAATGAAATATTTACAATTAATTTTGATTTTTTATGCGAATTTTATCGATCCACCCTTATATAGTTATGAATTCTATATGATAATACTAAGATGACTTGTAAAGGAATTTGTATTAGATATAAGGCACAAAAGCCTGTTGGCACTGGAAGATATGCTTCTGGACAACGTCGATGCCAAATTTGCGAAATATTCATCAAATGGGAAGGACTTTGGTGTCCATGTTGTGGCTATAGATTAAGAACAAAACCACGTAATTTGAAATACAAAGCAAAACTACGTGCAAGAGTTGAAGCTGATTCTATGGAAGCTGCAGCAGCTACTGAAATTGAATCAGAAGTTCAAGAAGTAACTGTTAAAGCAAAATCTAAAGCTAAAACTGCTAAAGCTAAAACTGCTAAAGCTAAAACTGCTAAAGCTAAAACTGCTAAAGCTAA
>CALFHG010000271.1 GCA_937875805.1 uncultured Nitrosopumilaceae archaeon | reverse complement strand
GATTCTGGAAAACCTGCTTCTTCAAAAATTTGTTTAGTTAATGATTCTCGTTTTCCTGCAATTACTATTTGTGCATATCCGTTAATACTGTCAATAATATTATCTAATTCTGGAAAGTGTAATCCGTACCATTCTCTGAGTCTTGAACTTAATCCGTTTGCAATCTTGTCAATTTCATCTAGAGAATTAATTGCTTGTATGATGTGGAGATCTGGACTTTGTGAGACTTCGGTAACTTTTGAAGATGATAATCCGAGAGCAAACTCTCTTAATTTTCCAAGTGTATCTTGTAGGTTTGATGCAAAACCTGAATCTACGATAATTTGTGGTTTATTTGTTTGAATTTTATCTAATTCAGACTCATCCATCAAATGACAATCAATTGAATATTTTTTTAAAATTGCAAGTAATGATTCATCACTTATGGCGAATCCTCTTTGAGTTGATGCTAGATAATTCACAAGTTCATTTAATTTTGATTCTTTACTTTTCACTAAAAGATATTCTTTTACTGGATTTGAGAACGAAAATGCTTTGTCTAGTTTTTCATCATTGAAAACTGAGATTCCCAACTCTGTTAAAATTACAGAATACATGACTAGTTGATTTTAAATCACCTTTAAAAAAGCTACCAGAATCGGGAATCAACTGTTATATTCGAAACTGAGATAATTAATCAAAGTGGAGCCAAGTATTGCAACTTCCATAGGTAAAATTCAATTAGATAAACCTGTAATGCTGGCATCTGGAATTTTAGGCATTTCATTAGATGTGTTTAAACGACTTTATGCATCAGGCGCAGGTGCTGTAGTTACAAAATCTCTTAGTACTGCACCTTGGGATGGATATCCAAATCCTACTATCTTTAGTGTCAAAGGCGGTGGGTGGATAAATGCAGTAGGTCTTTCAAATCCAGGTGCATCAAATTTTGCTAAAATGATTGAACCAAATCAAGATGTTCCAATAGTGGTGAGTTTGGTGGGTTCCATACCTGAAGATTTTGAAACCATGATAAAACAATTTGAAAATTGTAAAGTCAAAGCATATGAATTAAATTTATCTTGTCCTCATGTTGCCAAAGTCGGCTTGGAAGTTGGAGATGATCCTGGATTAGTTAAAGCAATTGTATCCTCTGTGAAAAATAATACAACTGTTCCTGTAATTGCCAAAGTTGGTTTAGGAACTAGTAATTATCTTAATACCGTTAGTACTGCAATAAATTCTGGAATTGATGCAATCACTGCTATCAATACAGTTCGTGCAATGGCAATTGATGTTGAAACTAAACGACCTATTCTTAGTAACAAATATGGGGGATTATCTGGAACTCCGATTAAACCAATTGCATTAAGATGCGTATATGAAATTTCTTCACAATATGATATTCCTATTATTGGTTGTGGTGGAATTTCTACTTGGGAAGACGCTGTAGAATTTTTCTTGGCTGGAGCTTCTGCTGTTCAACTCGGTAGTGCAATAGGTGATAATTGGATTGGAGTTTTTGATGACATTAACAAAGGCATTTTACATTACATGGAGCGAAAAGGTTTCACTACAATAAAGGAGATGGTAGGTCTTGCAAAGAAATCTTAATCATCCTACAATTGTTACAATTGAAAAAGTTATAGATGAAACTCCTACTGTTAGAACTTTAGTTTTTTCTGATGATATAATGTCTAATGTTCTTCCTGGTCAATTTGCTATGGTTTGGATACCTGGTGTAAATGAATTACCAATGAGTGTAATGATTTCAAAAGAAACAGGAAAAGCTGCATTTACAGTTAGAAAACATGGACCTTCATCTACTGGACTGTTCAATGTTCCAGTGGGTGGACAAATAGGAATTAGGGGTCCATATGGAAATTCATTTAATCTTAAAGAAGGAAAATTATTGTTAGTTGGAGGAGGGACTGGTCTTGTTCCTATGATGCGATTACTTACTTTTGTAAAATCTACAGATGATGTCACTGTACTAATTGGAGCAAAATCAAAAGATGAAGTATTCTTTGAAGATTTAGCAAATGATCTCTTGAGAAATAATCCCCACCGTGTGATTGTATCTACTGATGATGGTAGTTATGGTGAAAAAGGATTTGTTACTGATTTAGTTGAAAAGTTAACTAATGAAACTCATTTTGATGCGGTGTATGTTTGTGGTCCTGAAATTATGATGTACAAAACTGTACAATCTGCTCATTCAAGAAATATCTTTGTTCAGGCAAGTCTTGAGAGAATGATGAAATGTGGTGTTGGAATATGTGGCAGTTGTTGTGTTGGTGAGGATCTTGCTTGTAAAGATGGAACTGTATTTGATGGAACTCATTTATCTAAAAATAAAGAGTTTGGTTATTTACATAGAAACAAGGCTGGTATTTTAGAAAATTATTAAGTTTGACTCGCAAGGTTTAAAATCCATCACAAAATGATTTCCGTGAAGGATATGGGTACTCCAAAAATCGTTTTAACAGCTGATAGAACTTTGATGTCTCCTTATAGGGGATTATCTCTTGCAACGTTTTTCGGATGTGCTCCAGCTATAGATCCTAATCGAGATAAAAACAGTTTTTGGTATAAAATTCTTGGAAATCAAGTAACTCCAAAAATTCTATTTGATTTCATCTGTAATTGGTCACCTGACATTAATGGTGCAGCAAAATATGCTCCATATGGATTAAGAAAATTAGAAGCTGGTTTGCTACGTGATGGCTTTGCACGAGAAGATGTAGTTGTTGCTCATCCAAATCACATTGAAAAATTCATTGGTCCTGAAACTGAAGTTATTGGAACTTATGAAATGGATC
>CALFHG010000270.1 GCA_937875805.1 uncultured Nitrosopumilaceae archaeon | reverse complement strand
TAATTGCTATTGCAGTTGTATTTTCTGTGATAGTTTTAACGTCTCCAACTGATCCGATTCCATTACCTGTTCCAACTTCAAATTCTGAAAATGACTTTGTAACTATTTTAGCTGAAAATCTAGACAAGCCTCGCGCCATTGCTATTTCAAATGATAGAATTTTTGTCACTGAAAAAGATGGAGCAATTAGAGTAATTCAAAACAACACTTTGCTTGAATCACCATTGGCAACATTACGTAGTGCAGATGTATTTGATGGTGGATTATTGGGAATTACATTACATCCAAATTTTTCATCCAATCACTACATGTATGTATTTTTGACATATGATGAGGATGGAGATTTGTGGAATAAGATTTTAAGAATTACTGAATCAGAAAATAAACTAGTAAATGCAGAAATTATTTTAGATAAAATTCCTGGTTCTTCATTTACAAATGGTGGTTTTCTTAAATTTGGACCTGATGAAAAATTGTATGTGGGCACTGGTACAGTCTCTGATGCATCTCATCTGCCACAAGATCTTGGTTCTTTGTCTGGAAAAATCTTAAGATTAAATGATGATGGTAGTATACCTGATGATAATCCATTTTCTAATTCCCCAATCTATTCATTAGGACACAGAAATCCACAAGGAATGACTTGGGATGATGATGGAAATATGTTTGTCGCAGAATTTGGACCAGAAAAAAATGATGAAATTAATCTAATTTTATCTGGAAAAAACTATGGTTGGCCTGAAGTGCAATGCTCTGGCAGTGAGGATTTTGAGGATGCTGTTCTCTGTTTTGATCCAAGTATAGAACCAGGAGGTATCTTGTTTTATTCTGGGGATTTGATAGACTTTGAATCTCCATTTATTATGGCATCTATGAGGGCTGCAAATCTCTACCAATTGGATTTTGAAGAAGGATTGAGTTCCCAAAAATCAATTCTTAGTGGTATAGGTCGTGTACGTGATGTAGTGCAAGGTCCTGATGGGAGTCTCTATGTAATTACTTCAAATACTGATGGAAAAGGTTTTCCAGATAGTATGGATGATAAATTGTTGAGGATATTGAAATAAAATGCCTGAGTCATCAATTTCCAAATTTTTTGAAAAATCTAGAAAAGAAAGACTAGATGTTGTTGCTAATTTTGCAAATCTATCAAATGAGGAATTGGAAATTTTACAAAATGACAATGGGGGAATTTCTTTTGATAAAGCCGATAAAATGGTTGAAAATGCAATTGGAACTTTTTCACTTCCATTAGGAATTGCTACAAATTTTAAGATTAACGGTAAAGATTACGTTGTTCCTATGGTCATTGAAGAACCATCAGTAATAGCTGCTGCATCAAAGGGGGCCAAAGTTGCACGAATTAAAGGTGGATTTACAGTAACTGCTGATGAATCTTTTAGCATTGGTCAAATACAAATCTTAGATGTCGATATTCCATCTGCCATATCACAAATAAAAAATTCTACAAATGAAATTCTCCAACTAGCAAATTCAAAAAGTAATACTTTGTCTAAAATGGGGAAGGGTGCAAAAGAAATTTCATGTAAAGAAATTGATGCACCATCTGGAAAAATGCTAATCGTTGAATTACTTATTGACGTGGGGGACGCAATGGGTGCTAATATTACAAATACAATGTGTGAAGCAGTCTCCCCTTTAATTGAAAAAATTACTGGCGGTAGAGCATTACTAAGAATACTATCTAACTATTCCACTAGAAGAATGGTTAAAGCAACAGCAGTATTTGAAAAAGAAGCAGTTGGTGGAGAGAAAGTAATTGATGATATTATCTCAGCATTTGAGTTTGCTGATAATGATGTGTATAGGGCAGTTACTCATAACAAAGGAATAA